>JAVCDC010000094.1 GCA_030765135.1 Candidatus Tritonobacter lacicola
AGTATAGGAATTTGTTATTTAAACTAGCCACAAAGGCACAAAGGCACGAAGAAAAGCTAATAATAATTATTCTTTGTGCCTTGGTGTCTTAGTGGCAAAAGTCCCCGGCGAAGCCGGGATAAGTGCAACCAGCTTTTCCCGAATCCACATAAAGGATAGCTGCATACCTGGCAGTGGTTGCATAAGCCCCCATGGCCCATCTCAGCAATTTCGGACTTCTTCATGGGGTAAGAAACCTCAAATCAAGGATATCCTCAGCATCAAATCGTTTTTTTATGTATCCGAGTTTGGCCATGTAATCTATGGTCAGTTGCACCTGTTTCGGGTCAATGTCGGTGGCACAAATCATCCGGGTCATTAAAGACTTCCGGATGACATCCGGCGTGATATCGAGTTCGCCGGCGATTTTGCCCACACGAAGCGGAAGGATCTTTTTCCCGGCCGCCCGGAGCTCGTTGGCGACAATCCTCGCTGCCTCTTCGGGATGATCATGGATGTATTGTGTCGCCCGCTGGGTGATTTTGACGATCTTGGCGATGATTTCCGGATGCTCCCTGATGAGTTCTTCCCGCGCGATGACGACGCTTCCCTGCATATTCGGCCAGAGGTCCCGGGCGGTCAGGAGCACATTGAAACCCATCTTTTCGCCCATGGTGGGATATTGCTCGCAGCAAAAACCGGCGTCCAGTTGGCCCATCTTCAGGGCAAGGAGCACCTTCGGCGGCGGCATGCGCCGCACCTTCTTGAGAATTTTTTCCTCGTCGAGGTCATACTGCTTGATCATTTTGTGCAGAAGAACGTCGAGAGGGCTTCCCTCCCGCGAACAACCCAGGCGAATGTCGGGCCTTGCCAGGTCCTTAACTGCCGGCACCTTCTCGGGGTCAACCAATAAGCCGTACCCGTACTTGTGCGTGCCGGAGATAACTCGCAGCGGAACTCTAGCATTCGCAAATGCGTTGATGGACGGGATCAGGCAAATGTAGGCAACATCTATATCTCCCCGGGAAAGGGCGGATGCCAGGGCCATGCCGGTGATATACGAATCATAGAACTTTAACTTTATGCCTTCCTCCTCGAACCAGCCTTTGCTTCTTGCGATGTGCGCGCAGGCAGCATGGTCAACAAACTCTACGGCCATCCCGAGAGGTTTTTCTCTTGTTTCCGATTTTTTCTCCGCGCTCCGCTGACGGGTTGTTTCTGCGTTGTTGTATAGGGACTGTCCATACTTCTTTAATCCGAATTCCTCGATGATTTTCTGGCCCCGTGGAGATGAAACAAAATCAATGAACCTTTTTGCCGGCTCTTCATTTCTCCGAGTGTACTTCTCGGGTTTGGGGATCAAAGAGTGGTAGATATTGACCAGTACAGGGTCGCCTTTAAATATGGGCACAATGTTTTTCAAGTGGGCCTTTTGGGCGATGTAAGTGCTGCTATCGGTCATGAAATAGCCATTTTCCCTGTCAGCTCTCAATAGGGTAGGGGTCATGAAATCATTCGTGCTGATGTACCAGTTTCCCGAAGGCTTGATTCCGGCGAATCCCCATATCTTCATCTCCTTCTTATAGGTCCCTGAGTTATCGCCACGGGAGAAGAATTTCGCCTTCGTCTTTGCTATTTTTGCGTAAGCTTCTTTGGCAGTCGTTGCATCCTTGATCTTTGCCGGATCGTCTTTCGGGCCTACAATATAAAACTCGTTGGATCCTAAAAGAGTGCGATGGGCTGCCCGGCCTTCATCAATAGCTTTCTCTTCAGCCTCCGGAGCATGCACCATTACAAGGTCGCATTTCCCGGATTTCATGAAATCAAGGGAGGCGCCGCTACCTTTTTTTACCCAGTTAATACTGCAATCGTTCTCCTCGCAAAAAGGCTCTGCCAGTGCCTTCAGCAGTCCCAGTGCTCCCGGACTGCCTGTGGCGATTGTGATTTCTGACTCTCCCTTCCCGTAAACGGCATCATATTTTGCTTTATCCGCCCCGTTGACCGAAAAGACCGGGCCGCAAAAAATCAGTGTAATAATTGTGCCCGAAAGCCAAAAAATCTTTTTTAACCGCTTCACCTTTCACTCCCTGAAATTTTGTGATATGAAAATCGGCTCATAGCAATCTGAAGTTATATACACTCGTATATAACCATGTTAAAAAATAATATCAGATCAGCGATTCCTTTGACAAGGTTTTTTTGAACTTTTTATTTAAGTCGTGAAACATCTTTACCCACTTTTTTCCGTCTTCTGTTAGGTGGGATCCGGCCGGTGAAGTTTCGAATAGCTTTTTAGGTCCAAAGCGGTTTATGGCATCTGCCATGAGCCAGGCGTGCCTGTACGAGATTCCCATCTCCCGCGCGGCTCCGGAGAGGGACCCGCACCGCTCTATGGCTTCGAGGAGCGCAACTCTCCCAGCGGCGAGAAATGTCTCCCCATTCCTCTCAAGCCAGAATCGTGCCTTGAGAATGGTCCCGTCCGGAAGTATGGCTTCGGCATCCGCCCTGGCGCGCCTTCCCTTTTTTGTGCTCTGATACCTGCTCAATATTGTGGCTCCAAATAATAAATTAATTCGCTTCGCGAATTAATTTATACAAAAGGTACTAGCGAAATTTCAAGCAATTTTGTGCTAAAGTATCAAACCAGGTTCCTGAGAAGGTGCAAATGACCGAACTTTTTACTCTATTCCTGTTTTCCTGCTGGCACGTTTTGATGCCCGGCCATTCGAAGACACTGATTGTCGCAGCCTGGCTGTCGGGAATATCGTTGAAATCCCTCCTGCGGGTGGCCTGCGGGTACGGCCTGTCTCACGGTTTCCTGATGGGCGCTGCCGTGGTGGCCGGGATAATATTGACGAGGCATATCGAATCATTCCTGCAGGAGTATGCTTTCTGGGCCGGGAACCTTTATCTGCCCATCCTATTTTTTGCGGGGATTTACTTCCTGGTCAAAGCAGTGGTCGAGGCCCGGAAGGAGAGTGCGGCCGGCGGCGCGCACGGCTCCATTCACAATCTGTTTGAAGAAAGGCCGCTTATTATGGGTCTCGGTCTCGGATTTATTCCCTGCGGCAGCGTTGTGGGACTCGCCCTTATAAGCCCCGCGCTCATGAAGACCCAATCCACTTTATGGCCATCCTTTGTCGTGGTCTGGCTGGGCGTCGTGTCGGTCACTCTGGGGATAGCGCTTTTGCTCGGCGCTGTTCCCGCCGGTAAGCTCATGAGGAGGTTGCCCGGATGGCTTCCTTTTGCCGCTGCCGCCGTCCTCTGTCTTGGAATGTGTATCTATAAGGGGTTTTCAGTATGGAAAGATTTCATTTATCTGTCTGGATAACGCTCCTCATATTAGCGGCAGGAGGGTGTGAGAAGCCGGTTAACCAGGAGAAAGCAAAGAAGGGCCCGGCCTACATATATATGGCACGGCATATAACCGCGGTCCATGGTGTGCGAATAGGTGATGATGAAACCGCGGAGCTTGTTGTCAAACCGGAGGTCGATGGGATAGAAGTCGTCTTTACTCCCGGCCTCTTGGAAAGATTGGAGCCCGACTGCATACATATAATAGGGTTCAACAAGCCACGGAGATCGCTTAACAGAAAAGAATACCTGGGTTTCCTCGATAAATTCCACGCCTACCTGATGATATCTCCTCCAAAACCAAGATCCAAAAATCCGGAGAGATAGAGCAGGCCTGGCGGGAACTTCAGGTGATTTTGTTCAGGAAGACTACCGTATTGTTAACGGGTGGTTTCGGGTGGACGCGAAGGTATTCCTGGAATCCTGCCGGCAGATCGAAAGATGACCCGGCGTCCAGTAGCCGCCTCAACCCTTTTTTGTAGATCCTGTAGGAGATTTTGACTCCCGGCTTTAGGACCTTCGCGAAATGGCTGAAGATTTCTCTCTTTGGCCGGGCCGCTGCCGCTGCCATGATAAGCGGACAATTTTCCTCCAGAGGCAAAGAAAAATGGTTTCCCCCGGTAATACGAATGAGCTCGGAGAGTTGGAGGCGCTCCAGGATCTTTCGTGAAATATCGACATATTCCGGCGTCTTCTCGATGCCTATTCCCTCTATTCCATACTGCGTACAGAGAACTATAAGGCTCAACGGCAGTGGGCCGCTTCCCAGAAACGCCACCTTGTCGCCCGAATGGAGGCCCGCCCCTTCGTATTCCGTCTGTGCCAACTGCTGATAATTGGGATAGAATACAAAACCTTTTAGCACGTCCCGGGGATCGGGCCCCGCGATAATCAACCGGGCCTGCTCCAGCTCCATTCTCAACCCGTACAGCCTTCTCAGGCGGGCTATCGCCTCCAGTACCGGCTCAAACGAAAGGTCGCGAATAATCTCCTCTACAACCTCCTCCTCGACCTGGAGGGCGGCTAAACGGTCAAGGCGGTCGAAGGGTCGCTGTAAGCGAGAGGAAGCACCGTGAAGGATCTCGTCATCCGTCAGGCGCCGGATGATAGAATATATTTCAGAAATTTCCTCCCTGATCCATTCCGGGCTATAACTTCTCATTCCGGCTCCAGTAAAACCAGCGTGTTGTTGACGCGGCCCGTTGGTTCGATTTGCCCGACTATTTTGAAGCCTTTGATGTCCGCGGGCTGAACCGGCCGGTACAGCACCGCGCGCATGCCCGTATAGGTGCGATAAATAACAGGTACAGGGCCCTTCTTTTTCTCAATCGCGAGAAGGTCCGCGAAAATGCGGGACTTGGGTTCTGCCAGTGCCGCCACGAGAATTGCATTCGCCTGGAGCTCCCATAAACGGGATTCATCTCCCTGCACGATAGAAATACCATCTTCCAGCCCCAGATGCTCCACGCACCTCCCGGCCAGGTTGACCGCCTCCGCATCGGTGTCCAGGCCGATAGATCGAACGCCGTAAAAGCGGTTAAGCAGGATCAGGGAGAGGGGCACCGGCCCGCAGCCTATAAAAGCCATCACTGCGTTATGGTCCATATGCACCGCTTTTACCTGATTTTCAACAAGAGCCTTGTACCTGGAGTAAAGGGGGGACGATTCGAGTACGTTCCAGGGGGAGGCGGCCTTGAGAATTTCCCGCGCAAGATAAGTCTCGTGGATCTTGAAAAAAGCGGCATAGTAGGAACGTATGGCTGGTAGGGCGCGACTGATCTCCGGGTCGGTGAGGATCATCTCTCCGAGCCGGTCCCCGACCTCGAGGTGGGCCACGTCATCCAGAACCTGGTATAGCCGGTAGAGTTCCGATGGGGGTAGTGCCGTGCGGGTTTCTGCCGTATGTTTTTTAATGCTTTTATAAAAGCCAAGCACGTGGGGTTTTATAATCATGAGACTCCGCCGGCAGTTCAGGCAGCAGCCTAAAAAATCATGCTCGTCCAGTATATGCTGATGTGCGTAGTTTATATTGTGCATCAATTCATCTTTTATTAACTGGTTTAAGAAAGGGCAAATCCACCACTTCTGCTTCAACTTCTTTATTTCCTATTACCACATTAACTTTGCTTCCTTTCTCTGTATATGGCAGGTCGAGGAGAGCCATTGCATATACCTTTTTTAAAGAAGGGCAGTAATTACCTGAAGTGATGTATCCAATATTTCCCCCTTTGTTCCTTACCTCCATGTTGTGCCTTGGAATCCTTCCCCTGGGCACATAGAGTCCTACCAGATTTCTGCTGATTCCCTTCTCCTTTACTTTGAGGAGAGCCTCCTTCCCGATGAATTTGTCCTTGTCGAATTTTACCGTCCAGCCCTGGCCGGACTCCAATGGGTTTACTGTCTCATCAATCTCATTGCCATAAAGCCAATAGCCGACTTCAAATCGGGTTGTATCCCTTGCCCCCAGTCCACACGGCATTATGCCGAACTTTTTACCTGCTTCTAAGATACCGTTCCAGATATCTACGGTGTCTTGGGCTTCAGAATAGATCTCGAAGCCATCCTCTCCTGTATATCCGGTTCGGGAGATGAGAATTTTTTTTCCTAATAATTCTCCATATTTGGATTTGAAGCGTCTCAATTGTTGAAGAGGAACATCTTCTTCTAATTTTACCAAAGGTCCCATCAACTCTTCTGAATTGGGTCCCTGTACGGCCAAGTCTCCATAATCCGCACTTTTATTTGTAATTTCCACCTCGAACTCTCCTTGGTGCCGGCAAATCCACTCGAAATCTTTTAAGGAATAATCAGGCGAGGCATTCACCACCAGCAGTACGAAATCATCTTTTATTTTATAAATAAAAAGATCATCCAGCTGGCCTCCATCCGGATAGCACAAAGGAGAATATTTTACATCTCCATCTTTCATTTTCATTAACGAATTCGTAACCAGGTAGTCGGTAAAGGAAAGCGCGTCTCTTCCCCGGATTTCAATCTCCCCCATGTGGCTGATATCGAAGATCCCTGCTTTCTCTCTTACGGCAAGATGCTCTTCAATGATGCTGGTGTATAACACCGGCATATCGAAACCGGCAAAGGGGCTCATCCTGGCCTTTAACTCTATGTGTTCCTGATGGAGAGGGGTTTTGAGCAGCTCTTCCATATTCAACTCCTATTTAAGTTTCAATTCATCGTCGTAATGTAATACCGGTCTGCGGGCAGCGAGAACTTCATCCGTCCTTCTGATAGGAGTCTTATGCGGGGCATTTTTCAACAATTCCGGGTTGGTTTTGGCCTCGTGGGAGATTTTAATCATAGCAGTGATGAATTGATCGATTGTTTCTTTGCTCTCAGATTCACATGGCTCTATCATCATTGTTTCTTTCGCATGGGGTTTAAAGTGCGGGAAATAAATGGTGGGTGGATAAAAACCGTAATCCATCAGTCGCTTGGCGACATCCAGCGTTTTTATTCCGTATTGTTTATAATCCCGGGCAGTAATCACACATTCATGGGCACAGAAGCGGTCATAGGCCGGGCGATAATAATTCTTCAGTTTCGCAAATACGTAATTGGCATTAATTATGCTTGTTTCAGAAACGTTGCGAAGCCCCTTTTCTCCAAGAGAAAGAATCCAGGCATAAGCTTTAAGCATGACCGGGAAATTACACCAGAATGCCCTCAGCCTGCCGATATTTTTCTCCCCATCCCCGGTTAATCTGTACTTTTTACCATCGAAGGTGACTAGAGGGGAGGGAAGATAGGAAGCCAGAAACTTCTTTACTCCTACCGGCCCGGCTCCGGGTCCTCCCCCTCCGTGGGGAGTGGAGAAAGTTTTGTGTAAATTAATGTGAGTTATATCAAAGCCGGTATCCCCCGGGCGGAGAATGCCAAAGGATGCATTGAGATTTGCCCCGTCATAATAAAGTAATCCACCCTTTTGATGTACGATTTGTTCAATCGCCTGGATTTCATCATCAAATAACCCAACGGTATTGGGATTGGTCAGCATTAAACCGGCAGTATCTTCATCCATTAACCTTTTTAACTCTTCTTTATTGACTGTGCCCTTTTCATTTGATTTTAACTCGACTGATTTAAAACCGGCCATGGCGCAAGAGGCAGGATTGGTCCCATGGGCTGAATCCGGAACGAGCATTTTATGCCTTCCCTCGCCCCGGTCAGTGAAATATTTCCTGATAATAAAGACACCCGCTAATTCACCATGGGCTCCGGCCGCCGGAACCAGGCTATATCGATCCATCCCGGTTATTTCACAGAGCAGCTTGTCTAACTCGTACATTATTTTTAAGCAACCTTGCACTGTATCTTCAGGAGAAAAAGGGTGAGCATTTACAAAGTTGTCGAGCACTGACAGTTTCTCATTAATCTTGGGGTTATATTTCATGGTGCATGAGCCCAATGGGTAGAGGCCGTCATCGATACCATAGTTAAGCTTGGAGAGTTTGGTGAAGTGGCGAACCACATCGACTTCGGAAACTTCACTGAGGGTTTTTTTAGCCCCAAGCGCATAATCGGGAATACAATCGGCAATACTGACATCCTCAAATAGATCAGCCGGCAAGGAATATCCATCTCTTCCCTTGACGCTTTTTTCAAAGATCAATTTCATTTTTATTTAACATCCCACTGAAAGAAGATCCGCGATTTTATCCAGATCTTCTCGACTAAATATTTCTGTTACCGCGAAAAGTAAAACGTTTTCATAAATTTTATCTCGATAAAACCTGCTTATTTCAAGGGGCGGGATAAAACCATTTTCGATTAACATTTCCTTAACATCGGATATGTTCATTTTACTTCTCAACAAGAATTCATTATAGAAAGGGTATTGGAAAACTGTTTCAAAATTTCCGGATTGAATCAGCAAATTTTCCAGGTAATGGGCGGCTTTGGTATTCAGCAGAGAAACCTTGTGGAAACCTTCGGTCCCCAGAAGAGAAAGGTAGATGTTGGAAGCGACGATGTTCAAGCCGTGATTGGTACAGATATTTGAGGTGGCTTTCTCTCTCCTGATATCCTGCTCCCGGGTCCTCAAGGTCATTACAAAGACCCGCTGGCCTTCTTTATCTACTGTCTCGCCTGCAATCCTTCCGGGAAGTTGTCTCAGTAACTGTTTCCGGGCGGCGAGGTAGCCGTTGTAAGGGCCACCAAAATTCAAATCCAGGCCCAGTGATTGAGCCTCGCCGGGGACAATGTCTGCTCCCAGCTCCCCGGGAGCCTGGAGGACTCCTAGAGACATACTTTCTGCAATCACGTGGATTAATAAAGCTCCTGCGGAGTGAACCAGCTCAGAAATGTCCGCTACCTTCTCAATGCCTCCGAAAAAATTAGGGTTTTGAACAATCACCGCAGCCACTTCCTCATCTATTGCTGCTTTAAGTTTGTGCAGGTCGACCAGTCCATTGTCATGGGGCAGATCTAATATTTCCGTCTCATGGGGGGCGGTATAAGTTCTAACCGTGTCCCTGTAGTGAGGATGAAGCGATGAAGATATCATGATCTTATTTCTATGGGTTAGGCGCAAAGACATTAAAGCCGCCTCCCCGGTCGCCGAAGCGCCATCGTACATAGAAGGTATTACAACATCCATCTTTGTCAGGCGGGCGAGATACGTTTGCAGCTCGAACATTGATTGCAGAGTGCCCTGGCTGAGTTCGGGTTGATATGGAGTATAAGCGGTATAAAATTCTTCCCTTTGTAAAAGCGCTTTTTCAGCCTCGGGGACATGATGCTGATAGGCACCCGCTCCCACCAGTGCTTTGCTCAGTGAGAAATCCATATTTTCCCCGGCAATGCGGTAAATCATCTCCTTTAATTCATTTTCCGCAAGGGGCTCCGGCAAATGTAATTTCCGGTTTAAGCGAAGCTGAGAGGGAATGCACTGAATTAAATCCTCAAAAGAAGAGACTCCTATCTCTTTTAGCATCTCTTTCTTTTGCTCTTCGGTATTTGGAATGTATCTCATATTTAATTCAGTTCTTCCTGTTTTAAATAATCCTGGTAGGCATGATCATCCATGAGCTCGGAAAGTTGAGCAGGGTCTGAAATCTCCATCTCTACAAGCCAGCCTTCCCCATAAGGATCGTCATTGATCTTCTGGGGATTCTGTTCAAGGTCATTATTGACATTTGTGACCTCCCCGTTTACAGGGGCATAAACTTCTGAAGTGGCCTTAACCGATTCCAGGATGACTAGTGTCTCCCCTTTTGCCACTTTTTTCCCTATCGGAGGGAACTCTACATAAACAATGTCACTGAGCTCTTCCTGAGCATAATCAGAAAGCCCCACTTTAGCCCCCGTTTTGCCAGCTTCAATCCACTCGTGTTCACCTGTAAAACGCAATGTTTTGGGGTCCATTGAAATACCTCCTTCTGAAAAACTTTTATTGAGAACGATCTTTTTGTGATATAAAAGGCGGAATTTTGAAAAAATGTTTTTTGTATCTTATCCCGCTGGCAATTGGATGGCAATATAAAATGCAGAAATCGGGTGTGGTTCAAAATACCGTTTGCACATCAAGGAGGTTACCTCCATATCTCCTTAAGAAGGTAAGATTAGGAGGACCAACCTACGAGTTGAAAAAGTTGCTGAGATCCTTAGGGGTAAATACAGTCTGCGAATCAGCCCGTTGCCCGAATATCTCGGAGTGTTTCGAGCAGGGCGAGCTCACTTTTATGATTATGGGGACTGTGTGCACCCGCAACTGCGGCTTTTGCGGGGTAGCCTCAGGAAAGCCATTGCTTCTGGACCACCTTGAACCGGAAAAAGTGGCTGCAGCCGCCTGCCGCTTAAAACTTAGATATATAGTGGTGACCTCGGTCACCAGAGACGATCTGGACGATGGCGGGGCGGCCCATTTCGCTGCTTGTATAACAACTTTGAGAGAGAATCTACAGGAGGCCAAGATAGAGGTTTTAGTACCCGATTTCAGGGGAAGACGGGCGGCTCTCAAAAGAGTCATCGCCGGCAAGCCGGATGTTCTTGCTCATAATATCGAAACAGTGGAAAGGCTTTATCCGTTAGTTAGACCCGGGAGTAATTATGAGCGGAGCTTAGGGATCCTGAGAGCGGCAAGCGGTTGGTCGCCAGAGACCTTGGTGAAATCAGGTTTTATGGTGGGACTGGGTGAAACCGATGATGAGATTTATCAATTGATGCGAGATATAAGGTCTACCGGGTGTAGCATGCTGACCATAGGTCACTATCTTCCTCCTACCGTTAAGAATTTGTCATTAGTCTCTCCCCATCCTCCGGGAGAATTTCAGAAATATCGCGAGCAAGCTTTAGGCCTTGGATTCAAGAGCGTAAAATCCGGTATTTTCGTCAGAAGTTCGTACCAGGCTTATGATCAAATGAAAAGTGCCCGAAGAGATAAGTAGATGCAGCAATAATTCAAGTATTGCTTTTTTCGTATCCATAGTCTTACAGAAACCACCTGTTATTTCTCCTGGCTATTGATTCTGTTTTCAACGTCCCCTATCAGCACAGCTTTTCCATCAGCAATCGCAGCCCCAAGCCGTCCTATACTTAACCGATCTCGTGGCCCATACAGCCAACTGGGACGGATCACTGTGGCAGCAATCCTGCCTTCATTGTGCCACTTCCACGCCATCTCTTCGGCGATTTCCTTGGCCCTGGAGCAGTACTCCAACGGTAAAAATCCTGTCCGAGCGGCAACGTCTCATCCAAGGCCGGCCCCTCACCAGCGGCATGTTTTATTGACATGATACAAAATGATGTTACGATATTTATATTCGTGTTACTACTTAAAAATAAAATCAAAGGAAATAAGGGCATATTGATACGAATCCCGACTGAAGCAATTATGAAGGCACTATTATTCAATCCACCGGGAAGCCTCTTTCAACGCGGGGAAGAACGGTGCCAGGCGGATATTGAGGGGAGTGCTACCGTGACCCTGCGCCCTCCGAATGACCTCGGCTATATGGCCTCTATACTTAGGTTAATAGGCGTCGAAACTGTTATAAGGGACTACCCTGCAAGAGGAGAGGACTTCAGAAAACTTGTCGCGGATATCATAGATTTCCGGCCGGATCTAGTCGTTATGAGTTCCACCGTGGGCACGGTCAGAGAGGATATGGAGGCTTTTAAAATCATCAAGAAAATAAGGTCCTCCATAATCTGCATTGCTAAGGGAGCTCCTTTCATGGTTTATCCACCCGATACGTTTAAGTCGGATGAATATGAAGCAATGGATTTTGCTCTGCGCGGAGAAACCGAGTTTGTTATCGGAGAGCTGGTTTCCGCGATCAAGCATGGGGGACCATTGGATGGTTTGAAGGGCATAATCTGGAGGAACGATGCAAATTTCTTTCACTCTCCTCCGGCCCATTTCATTGAAAATCTGGATAGCCTCCCCTTCCCGGCCAGGGATCTTATGGACAACCATCTCTATACGCTGCCGGGTGGAGAGAGCCTTGCAACAATTCAGGTTTCGCGTGGCTGCCCTGCCAGGTGTATTTATTGCCTGACACCGATGATATCAGGTAAAAGGTTAAGACAGAGAAGCGTGAAAAATGTAATTGCAGAGATAAAGGAATGCGTCGAAAAATACGGCATATCAAATTTCTTTTTCCGCGCGGATACATTTACTCTAAACAAGAGCTTCGTGATTGATCTATGCAGGGCTATCCTCCAAAGCGGGCTCCCTATCCGATGGGTCGCAAATAGCAGGCCGGATACGCTGGATGAGGAAAAGCTCTTCTGGATGAAGAAGGCCGGCTGCTGGCTCATTGCCCTGGGAATAGAATCGGGAAGCGAGGAGACCCTGGAGAAGAGCAGGAAAGGAATTTCCAGGGATGACTCAATCAGGGCGGTTCGCCTGATCAGGAAGACAGGCATTAAAGTCTATGGCTTCTTTATGATCGGTTTCCCGTGGGAGAACGAAAGGCACATCAAGGAAACCATGAAACTTGCAAAGGCCCTTAAATGCGATTTCCCCGAAGTCCATATCGCCGTACCATATCCGGGGACTGAACTATATAAGATGGCAGTTTCGCTGAATCTGTTAAGCGGGCCGGAAGTCGGATATAACTATTTTTCAATGCCATTGATTGGGACGCAATATTTGAGCAGGGAAGATCTTCAAATATTTAGAAAAAAATTCTTAAGATCTCTTTATTTTAACCCCGTATATATTGTAAAAACACTGGGGGGCATAAGGAATTTACCGGAAGCATTTACATATATAAAAAGAGGGTTGAAATTGTTAAGAAAATAGCGGGCCTTTACCCATTCGTCAACTGTAAGGCAAGAATCCCCGTGGCCGTTATAGATGGTTCATGAAAAAAGCAATTGTAATCGGTTCATCTTCAGGAATAGGGCGGGAACTGGCAAAAATTCTCTCCCGGCAGAATTATATCGTTGGACTTGTGGGAAGAAGAATTCACCTTCTTGAAGAAGTTAGCAAAGAGATTGAGAATATATCTTTTATCAAACAGATCGACATTGCTTCTTCCGATGCCAGGAGCTTGCTCAATGAACTCATTTCAGAGATGGGAGGTGTTGATCTCATTGTCATTAATGCCGGCATAGGAACGCCGAATCCTGATCTGCATTGGTCCGTGGATAAAGAGACAATTGATATAAATATCTCCGGTTTTGCAGCGATGGCAAACACGGCCTTCCATCATTTCAGGCAAAAAGGCGCCGGTCATTTAGTCGGTATTTCTTCAATTATTGCTCTAAGGGGCAGTAGAGTTTCTCCCGCATACAGCGCTTCAAAAGCTTTTGTCTCAAATTATTTACAGGGTCTGCGATGGCAAATTGCGAAATTAGGGCTGCCGATAACAGTAACAGACATAAAGCCAGGTTACGTGGAAACGGCTATGATAAGAGAAAGAAACAGCAAATTCTTTTTCTGGGTTGCATCTCCACAAAAAGCAGCTCGACAAATTTTCAAAGCAATTGATAAAAAGAGAAAATATGCCTACATCACAAGAAGATGGAGAATTGTTGGATGGGCGCTTCGAATTGTGCCGGATTACATCTATAACAAACTATGACAATGTAGTGGACCTGTAAGATGGGTGGCATTTCTGAATAGTTTTTACAGCGCGTACAGCCTTCCCGGCAATTTTTTCTTGGAATCGTGCTGAAAAATGATTATCCTTTAATATACTGAAGGTAATAAACGCAAGCCCCTCACCTTGAGAAGTCCTGCCCTGCGGGCGGGCTTCTTTACTTAAAGCTATAAACAGGAGTTAGGATTTACAAATGAAATTCAAGTACGTCGGAAAAAGCATCCCCAGGCCAGACGCCGTCAACAAGGCGACGGGGAAAGTGCGGTTCCTGGACGATATCAGGATTCCCGGCATGCTGCACGCGGCCTTTCTGAGGCCGGAGTACGCCCACGCGAAGATACTCTCAATAGACACGTCCGGGGCGGAGACGATGCCCGGCGTACGAAAAGTCGTCACGGGAAAGGACATCAGCTTCCGCTACGGTGACAATATTATGGACAGGATTCCCCTGGCCATCAATAAGGTCCGCTACATAGGTGAGCCTGTCGCGGCGGTGGTCGCCGAGACCCTTCACCAGGCCAGGCAGGCGGTGAAGAAGATCAAGGCGGAGTACGAGCCGCTCCCCGTCTATGTTGACGCCCGTGACGCCCTGAAGGAGGGCGCGGCCCTCATACACGAGGAGAGCGGCGAGTTCGACCATCTCCCCGGCCTGGAGCCTGTCGCGGGCACCAACATTGCCAACCGCTACGTCCTGGAGAAGGGGGACGTGGAGAAGGGGTTCGGTGAGGCCGACGTCATCCTTGAGGGGGAGTTTAACTATCCCTTCGGATCCTGCGCGGCGTTAGAGCCCCATGGTTCCGTAGCCTGGTTTCACGAGGACGGGTCGATCGAGACGTGGTCCTCGTCGATTTGCCCCTTCATCGTGAGGGAGGACCTCGCCCGTGTATACGGCTTGCCGATTTCGAAGGTCCGTGTCCACATCCCCGAGGTGGGGGGCTGCTTCGGCTACAAGTCCGACGTTACCATCGAGCAGACCGTCGCGTACGTCGCCAGTTTTGTCCCGGGCCATCCCGTCAAGTGGGTTGCCACAAGGAAGGAAGACCTGCTCAGCACCCTCATAGGCCACGGCATCAGGACGATAATGAAGATCGGCGCGAAGAAAGACGGCACGCTGACCGCCATGAAGACGACACTCCTTCACTCCACCGGCGCCGCCGTGGACACGGGGATACACGTCCTGATAGCCTCGACCCACAACTCCACGGGTGCCTACGAGTTCCCCAACTGCTATCTGGAGGGTATTTCGGTCTATACGAACACGCCGCCCGTCGGTGCCTACAGGGGGTACGGCCACCAGGAATCGCAGTTCGCGACGGAGCGGATGATGGACCTGTTGGCGCGGAAGCTGGAGATGGATCCCTTCGAGCTGAGGGAGAAGAATTACCTGGGGCCGGGTAAATTCACCTCCCTGGGCGAGAAGCTCTGGAAGACCAACGGCGACGTCAAGAAGTGCGCCGGCATCGTGAGGGAGATAGTCTTCTCGAAACCAAAGGCGGTTAATGAGGACGATAAATATTACTACGGCCGGGGCTTCGCCGCACTGATGAAGTCGCCGAAGGGGGCGCCTTTCTCTTCCAAGGGCTGCTATCTCAAGTTCAACGTGGACGGCAGCGTAACGATAAACATGGGCGGCGCCGAGGTGGGCCAGGGGCTCAGGACGGTCGTGAGCCAGGTGGCCGCCGAGGTCCTTAAAATCGCCCCGGAAAGGATCAGTGTTTACACAGAGATAGACACGCAGTTCTCGCCGTGGGAGTGGCAGACCATCGGCTCGATGTTCACGATACAGGGCGGGAGAGCGGTCATACGCGCCGCTGAAAAAGCCATCGATAAGCTAAAGGGTATAGCCTCCCAGGCCCTGCGGGTCGATGTTGACATGCTCGAGTACGGCGGGGACTATATCTTCCTACGGTCTGACCCGAGCGTCAGGGTCTCCGTCCCGGATGTTGCCCGGGGTTACACGTATGATGACGGCGTGACTATCGGCGAGGTCGTTCAGACGACCGCCGACGCGCGCCTGCCCCGTTACTCCAACCCCGATAAAAAGGGCATGGGGACCATGGGCGTCACCTATACCTTTGGCGCCCAGGCGTGCGAGATAAGAATCGAGAAGGAAACGGGAAAAATATTCATCGACCACTTTGTCTCCTGCTTTGACGTGGGAAGGGTCATAAACCCGAAGCAGATAAGGGGACAGGTCGCCGGGGGCGTTATGATGGCTATCGGCGCAACACTGTACGAGGAGCTGAAGTTCAAGGAGGACGGAAAGGCGGTCAACCCGCATTTCTCCAAGTACGGCTTCCCCACGATCAAGGAGGCGCCGGGAAAACAGACGATCGAGTTCGTCGAGACACCCGGAGAGATCGGTCCGTTCGGCGCGCGGGGGATAGGGGAGCACCCGGTCATAGGCGTCGCCCCCTCCATTTTAAACGCGATATACGACGCCACCGGAATCGATTTCTACGACATACCGATCACGGAAGATAAGATGAAAAAAGCGCTGGCAGAAAAAAAGGATTGAGCCACTAAGCCCGGATTCTTCATGAATATTTTAAAAATACCTCAACAGCTTATCTTAAAAAGCATTAGAAATAAATTTGCGAACGCCTGCCTGTTGGCAGGCAGAAAGTGAGCTAATTTATGTCACAGAGAGTCACCTTTACAGTCAACGGTTATGAAAGGACCGTGGAGCTCGAGGGATGGGAGCGGCTTATAGACGTGTTGCGGGAGACGTTGAGCCTTACCGGCACGAAACGGGGGTGCGACGACGCCTCCTGCGGCGCCTGCGTTGTCGTCATAGACGGGGAAGCAAAAAAAAGCTGCGTGTATCCCGCCAAGAAAATCGACGGGAAGGAAGTGCTGACCATCGAGGGTATGGCGGACGGGATGACCCTTCACCCCATACAGCAGGCCCTGATCGACTCCGGCGCGGTTCAGTGCGGCTACTGCATTCCCGGCATCGTCATGGAGCTCTACGCCCTCTTCAACAAGAAGCCCGACGCCTCGGAGGAGGAGGTTGTCGATGCCCTCTCCCTGCACCTGTGCAGGTGCACGGGCTACGAGGCGATCCTCGAGGGCGCGCTGCTGGCCCGGGAGAGAATGGCCGCAGCGTCCGTGAAATAGCCGCCTTCTTCCGTCGCTGAACTTGTGTCGGCGCGAGGAACAGGAATGGGTGATATGGCAGAGAAGAAGATCGTTATTCTCTTTTCGGGTGGCCAGGACAGCACGGCTGTCACCGTTCACTATATTAAGCAGGGATATTTCGCCTACCTCGTAACGTTCGACAACGGTGCGCAGAGGTGGCTGAGCCTCTCCAAATATAAGGGGAAAAGCCTCGAGAAGCAGTTCCCGGGCCGCTGCGAGCACAAGGTCCTCGACTGCAAAACATTCTTCAAGGAGCTCGCCATACGGCCTCTCGAGGAGGACATGAAGCACTACGGGTATCTCGTATGCTGCGGGTGCAAACTGGTGATGCTGGCCGAGGCGATACTCTACTGCAAGAGGAACGGCATAACCGAGATCGCGGACGGGTTTAAGAAGGAGCAGGACTACTACCCGGAGCAGACGCCCGAGTACATGGAGCGTGCCGACGAGTTCGCCCGTCAGCACAGCATCTCGTATCTCCACCCCCTCTACGGCACGGACGGCCCAGACCCCGCGGACTTCGCCGAGGGAGGTTCCTTCCCCGTCCCCCCTATGCAATCAGCCTGTCTCTTCGGCGAGAACCCCATTACGGACAGGCAGTTCATAGAGGCGTACGTGCGGAGTAAGCTTCCCGCTATGCGTAAGTACATCGAGGACGTCCTGTCGCCGTCATCATAAAAAGGCGCGGGCTGCTTTTTGCAAAGCAGCCCGCGCCTTTTTATTTTTACATGCCTTTTCCGGAGGACGTAATCGAGAGGCTGCAGTGCTTTACGCCCCTGCACGCCCTGAGCCTGTTGGCCAGCTCCTCTATCCTGGACGGCCTTCCTTTTACAATGACAACCTCGAGGCAGTTGTCGTGGTCGAGGTGGACGTGCTGTGTCGATAGGACGTCCCTGTAGTAGTGGTGCTGGATGTCCGTGAGCTTTTCCGTAAGCTCCCTCTGGTGGTGGTTGTACACCATCGTTATCGTGCCGACGCCCTCCTTCCCCTCCAACCAGCTCTTTCGTACAAGGGCCTCGCGTATCTGGTCACGGATGGCTTCTGAGCGGTTGGTGTAGCCCTTCTTCCCGATGAGCCTGTCGAACTTCTCCAGGAGGTTCTTCTCGATAGATATGCCGAAACGCGTTATATCCGCCATCATTTATCCTCGCTGTTTGTGTTATCTTTCCTTATTAATGTAGCACCGCTTCGGGAGAAATCAAGCTGGAAATATTTGCAACTAAGTTGCGTTTGTGCTATATCGTATGGTTAATGAATAATCGTCGCCAGATACTTATAAGAAACGGTCTTTCAATTACCAATAACCGCTTGCGGATACTGGCGAAATTGAAGGGGGCGAATAGACCTTTATCAGTCGGGCAGATCGTCGGTCTTTTTCCTGAAGGAGAGCTCGACCGCGTTACGGCTTACAGGACGCTTCGCATGTTCCTCGACAGGGGAATTGTGCACAGGATAGAAGGTGATAACGGAACGTGGCACTATGAGATGTGCAAGTGTCCCGATATAGAGCATGTCCTGCATCCTCATTTTGTATGTTCCGAGTGCAAAAAAGTTATGTGTCTGGAGAGCACCAGGGTAGCTTTTCCTTATAAGGAGATCAGGGAGTGTAATCTGTCAGTAGAGGACGTGCAGGTAAAGTTCACGGGGATATGCGGCCCTTGCAGGGAAAAGGGTCCGCGGGTTTGTTGAAGGTTGCTTTGGCGGCAAAAAAACGGTTGAAACGCACGGATTAAAAAATGCTCGGACAGATTATAAAGGAATTAAAGCGTCATGCCCCTTTTACGTTACTGGGCGCGGCTTCGGGAATAATCATCATGATGTTCTGCCGGGGGCTGCCCGCGAATGTATCTTATAATATTTTTTACGTCTTACATCCCCTCCATGTCGTATTGAGCGCGCTCGTAACCGCTTCCATGTACGAGCTCCATAAATGCCCGGTTGAGAAAAAGAGATGCAACATCTGGGTCCTGCTGGCCATTGGTTACGTCGGCTCCGTGGGCATAGCCACGTTGAGCGACTCGCTGATTCCATACCTGGGGGAGACCCTCCTCAAGATGCCGCACAGGCATATTCATATAGGGTTTATTGAAAAATGGTGGCTGATCAATCCCCTGGCTGTTATGGGGGTCGCGATAGCGTATTTCTGGCCGCAGACAAAGTTCCCGCACAGCGGGCACGTTCTGCTGAGTACGTGGGCGTCGTTGTTCCACATCCTGATGGCCGGGGGGGCCGTCCTGGGCTTTCTTTCCTGGCTGGCTATCTTCTTTTTCCTTTTCATTGCCGTATGGATACCGTGCTGCATAAGCGACATCGTCTTTCCGCTCTTGTTTGTGGGGGAGGGGCGCAAGCATTGACGGGGGAGGGTTTTCACCCAAACCCTAATCAGGCATGAAACGTGACTGCGACATATATAAAGGACTCCTTCTTGGAGTATTAATCGGTTTCATCGCATTTCTTCTCTGTCCCGGAGTTGACGGGGAGAATGGACGAGGCCCTGACGGGGGAAGCGTCGCGCAGCGCCTCGTTCCCGGCGAGAAGCTGCACTACAAGGGGTATATCTTCGGCTTCATACCCGTGGGGGACGTTTGGATGGAGGTCTCCGAGGGCACTTGGGAGGGTCGGGATGTCTATCGCATCAGCGCGAGGGGCTATGGGAGCTGCCCATTTTACACGCTCGACATCAGCCTTACCTCCTACGTCGACAGGGCGACAGGCCTCAGCCTCGCCTACGGGGACAGGCAGACCGGGACGGAGGTGAGGGAGCGAGCGCTGCTCTTCGACCGCCGGAAGGGCATGGTGGCGTACAGGAAGCGCAGGGGGCCCTACCATACGGAGAAGGAGATGGAGGCCGCTCCGTGGTACACGCGGAACGAAACGAAAGTACCCGAGGGGACGAACGACGTCTTAAACTCCCTTTATTCCGCGCGTTCGATCGGCACCAAGGTTGGAGATAAGGGTTCTTTCTGGTTTATCGAGAAGGACTGGCCGTGGCGCGTCGACGTTGAGGTGATCGGGGAGCGGGAGATGCGTCTGAAGGGCCTCGGCACCTTCGACGTACTCAGAATAGATATCAGGCCTGATTACAGCTCGCGGCCGGACAAGGCCGCCGAGTTCAGGGGTCTCTTCGGCGTGGGCGGGACCCTCCAGGTATATATCGAGAAGGAAACGAAGATCCCCCTCATGGTGACGGGCCGCGTCCCCGTCGCGTACATATTCCGCCCGACCGTCACCGCCGTTCTGAAGGAGATGGAGCTCCCGGGAGATAATTGAACCGGAAGCGCAATTGATACGCATTGGTGCCGGTGCTACACTCTTCACCTTATGAGACACGCCCTTCCTATTATCCTTGTTCTCCTCTTCTTTCTCCCAGCCTTCGGCGGGGAGAACTACGGGAAGGTGGAGCTGGCACCGCGGGAAGATGGTAAGTACCGGGCCAGGCTGGAGGGGGAGGACGCGGTCCGCTGGAGCGCTGGATGGACCACCGAGCGGGTAGAGGCCGGACCGCCTGCACGGTATCACAGCAGGGACGAGGCGGAGGGCATCCTCAGCCGGGATAACAAGAAACAGCGCCGCGTGACCGAGGGCGACTTCCTTCTCGAGGACGGCCGCATCAAGATGCTTCGCTCCAGCTTCACCGTCAGTGGCGATGATGAGAATGTAATCCGGAAACTGGAGAAGGTCTACGACCACGAAAACGGGTTAGTTAAAACCACGAACTTCTTCCCGTCGACAGGTGTGACGGAAGTAAGGGACTTCGAGCTGGTTCCAGGAATGTGCGACGCCAAGGAGCTCGTAACGTATCTTCGTGGTTTCCCCTTCAAGCCGGGCGGAGAACTCGAGGTTACCGTCCTGACCGAGAAGCAGAGCACCTATTCTCTCTATGTAACGTACGAGGGCATCGAGGAGGTGACAACGCCAGCCGGCACATTCACCTGCCACAAGATTCGCCTCCTCCCCGACCTCGGCGTGCTCACGTTCCTGGGCAGGATGTTCTGTCCCTATATCTATATGTGGTTCACTGTAGAGCCGCCCCATTCCTGGGTGAAGTACTCCGGCATAGAGGGTGACCGTCCCCCCATGATAGTTATGGAGCTCGTCGAGTTTCACAGCTCGGGGGAGGAAAGCACGGGTGACTCTGACTCCCGGAAGGAGGGATCACCTTAGACGCTTTTCCCGGGTGAAGTGATTATCCGGGGCTTTCGTAATATGAGACGTGAGCTTAAAATCAGATGGTGACATGAAAGTTCTGGTTACAGGCGCGGCGGGTTTTATCGGGGGTCACCTTGTTGATTCTCTCGTTAACGACGGCGAGGATGTCCGTTGTTTTGTTAAGGTGGGAAACGATGTGCCTCATCTGAAGGAGCTGCCCGTCGAGGTTGTCTTCGGAGACCTAAGGGATGTGGATTCGGTAAGAAAGGCGGTGGAGGGTATGGACATCGTCTATCACCTCGGCGCCCTCTCGCGAGTGAACCTGGAGACCCCCGACGAAGAGTACCGGGCGATCAATGTTGAGGGTACGAGGAACGTACTTGAGGCGAGCAGGCTTTCCGGTGTTTCGAAGGTCATCTACACAAGCAGTATCGAGGCTGTGGGGCCCTCCCTTGACGGGAAGCCGCTCACGGAGTCGGCGGAGCCCCATCCCACCACGATATACGGCGAGACGAAGCTTGGCGGAGAGCGCGCCGTCCGCGAGTACGTGGAGAAATACGGCCTTCACGCCATGATCGTCAGGCCTCCCATGACATACGGCCCCCGAAGCCTCCTTTACTTCCCCAGGCTTTTTAGCTTTATAAAAAGGGGTTTCTACCCCATTGTCGGGTCCGGCAGGGCCCTCATCGAGTTCCATTACGTGAAGAACCAGGTTCACGGCCTCAGGCTGGCCGCCGGGAGGGGAAGGGCCGGAGAAGCATATTTCATCTCCGACGAGCGCTCCTACACGACGGAGGAGATCGTGCGGGAGATCGCCGCCCAGCTTGGCGTGCGCCTCAGGCTCTTCCATATACCCCTCTCCGTCGCGTGGCCCCTGGCCCACACGTTCGAGTTCCTGAACAAATTCCTCAAGTTCTATCCTTTTTACATAAAGGACACCGCCCGTCCCATCTTCCACACGAACATCGTGCGATGGGCCTCGGAAAGCAGGATGTTCTGCGACTGCTCGAAGGCCCGGAAGGAGCTTGGCTACATCCCACCGTACAGCCTCTCGGACGGGATACGCGAGACAATCGCCTGGCACAGGGAGATAGGGAAACTGAAGAATGACGATTGAGTCATATATTTCCTCTCCCCCTGTGGGGGAGAG
>JAVCDC010000028.1 GCA_030765135.1 Candidatus Tritonobacter lacicola
GGCAAGCTTCCGGTCCTTTTTCTTTCCGTTCTCCATGATCCGGCAGGCGTAAAGCACCGTCGCGTGGTCCCTTCCGCCGAAAGCCTCGCCTATCTCCGACAGGGAGCAGCCTATCAGCTTGCGCGAGAGATACATCGCTATTTGCCTGGGCCGGGTAACCGTCCTGGTCCTCCCGCCACCCAGGAGGGATGAAAGCTTTACTCCGAATCTCCCGGCCACGAGACGCTGGATTTTGTCCATGCTTATGGCCTTCTCCTCCTCATCCGACACCTGATCTTTGAGGAACCCGTCCAGGATGTCCATTGTCACTTCTTCCCCGGCTATCCTCTGGTACGCGATGACCTTGTTCAGGGCCCCCTCGAGCTTGCGGATGTTGCTCCTTATTCTCAACGCGATGAGGCGGGCCAGGCGCTGCGGCAGATGGAACCCCTGCAGGCGCGACTTCTCCTCCAGGATGGTCAGCCGCAACTTCATGGCCGGGGGTTTCAGCTCGACCGTCAACCCCCACGAGAACCTGGCTATCAGTTTCTTCTGGATATTCGGGATCTTGCCGGAGGGCTGATCGCTCGAAAGGACGATCTGCTTTCCGGCTTTATACAGCCCGTTGAATATCCGAAAAAACTCTTCCTGTGTCCTCTCCTTGCCGGAGACGAAATGGATATCATCTATAAGGAGGACGTCAATGTCGTTATGGCGTTTATGGAAAGACGCTGACCTACCTTTGCTTACTTCCTGGATCAGCTCATTCGTGAACTTCTCGCTCGTTACATAGAGTATCTTCAACCTTGGCTGCTTTGCCCTGAGGCGTATCCCTATGGCCTGCATGAGGTGAGTTTTCCCGAGCCCGGTATCCCCGAAAATAAATAAGGGGTTGTGACGGTTTCCCGGTTTTTCGCAGAGCTGCATGGCGGCTCTGTGGGCGTGCCTGTTGCTCGAGCCGACGATGAAGTTATCGAAAGTGTAACGAGGATTCAGTTGCGATTTGGCCATGACTCAAACAAAGTTATAAACATACCTGAAACAACTATGGATGACACGGTAGTTTAGGCGAAATGGATGCGATCCTCGCGAAACCCGCCCACCCCCGCCGTCCATCTACATTCACGGACAGGTAAAAACACCCCGAATATTTTGTAACATCCTGGCAATGAGGAGCTTTTGAAATATGCATGACGAAAATCCGCACGCGGCGCGGCGGCAGGCAGCACCGGGGTATAAGTCAAAGGTATGCGGGCGACGGATGATTCTTTCCTGGTGCGGTAAGTTTCAACAGATTGTTCACAAGTTATCCACAGCCCCGTTTTCATCCTCTCCCCGCTTAAGACGTCCTCGATTTTACAAGACCGCAATAGCCCCGGCAAGCGATACTTCGAAAAACTCTCAATAAAAACGCGGAGCTCCATTTACCAGTGGGGTTGATTGCCGATACTGGGGTTCATCACCTCCAGGGTATCTGTGACCACGACGAATGCCCTGGGATCGATGCGGCGAATCACATTCTTCAGCGGACCTATATTCCTGAAGGCTACAACGACGTACAGTATGCAGGTTTCGCTCCCCGTGTATCCGCCCTTCCCGTAAAGAAAAGTTACACCCCTGTGCAGCCCGTTCATTATTTCATCGGATATCTCCTTCCAGCGCGGGGAAACGATAAATACAGCCTTTCTCTGGCTTAATCCGGTGACCACCAGGTTAAGGACCCTGGAGTTCACATACAGGAATATCATTGTGTAAAGGACTGTTTCAAGCGAGTAAAGGCAAGCGGTCAGGAGTACCACGGTCGAGTTGACCACGAGCACGGTAGTGCCCAGGCGAATTGCAGGAACGGGAACTGATAATACAAGAGAAGGGCTAATCCCATAATCCCGCCGCTCACAAATCGATGGGGTATAAGTATCCCGTTGATCGAAACAGCGGAGAGGAAGCATCCGGCGGTCAGCAGAGCCAGGTTCCAGAGCATTTCTCCTGACCGGCTTATAAGCGCATTAGATTTCATTATGTCCCGGAGGTTCCAAATTCCTCTTTATGGTATTGGTTGTCGCCGGATATTGTAAGAATAATTTATTGCCTGCCCGCGGCGATGGAATCGTTTGTGGCTGTCGTGCCTGGTTGTCTCGCGGCATTTTGGAGATCATTAATTCTACGGGGAAGCGCGTGGTTTAATGTACAATACAGTGCGGAGTATATTTTCCATGGGCTCTGCCCGCGTATGGTGAAAAAGTGAAGATTCTATCAGTCAGGAGCATATGGATTTTCATCCTGCTGCTCGTTCACGCAGCTCCCGGATTCACCGGGGAGGAATTCTCTCCCTCGGACGGCCGCGGGACCGCGGCAGTTAGACCTTCCGGCAAGTTCTTGGCCGGGAGCAGAGGAACGTGGGAGATCGCCTACACAACGGATAAGAATGGAATAGCGGCAGGCGGCGGGATTGTCCTGCAGATATCGCCCTGGTGGGGCTGGACGCCGCCCCAGGCAAGGAGCCCATCCCGCCCCGGTTATGTGACGGCGGAGGTCACGAAAGGAAATGCCGGCGTAGAGGTTATAGAGACCTCCGTTCCTTGGGCCGTGGTTATAAAGGTCAAGGAGGTGAGCCTGAAGGGCGGGGACACGATTACGATAACCTACGGCGATACGGGCGGCGGAAAACACCCGGCGGCATCGTCCAGGATCGATAGATACAGCGAGCGGGGGGCGGCTTTCTACCTCAAGGTCGATGGCGATGGAGACGGCAGGTTCAAATTGCTAAAGCGCAATCCCGTCATAGACATCATACCCGGACCTGCGGCAAAGCTTTCTTTAGTTGCAACATCGGTAGTCGCTCCGGGCGAAGAAGGCAGCCTTTTTCTATCGGCACTGGACCCGGCGAATAACCGGGTTGAGGGCTACAGGGGGACGCTCTCTCTCACATCTGCTCCGCCGGGCCTCGAACTACCCGCTACGTGTCTCTTAACAAAAGGGGACGGTGGCTCGAAGAGGATAACGTACAAGGCAGGTTCCCCCGGGATTTTCAGGGTTGAGGCCGTGGACCATGACAGCGGTTTACGGGGCCGCAGCAACCCGGTGGAAGTCGTCTCACGCCCGGGTCCCTACCGGCTCTTCTGGGCAGACCTTCACGGCCACTCCGGCTTCAGCGACGGGACAGGACTTCCCCGGGACTATTATAGGTACGCCAGGGATGTCTCGGGGCTGGATATCGCCGCCCTCACAGACCACGACGCGTTTGGGATTCCGTTACTCGATGAAAACCCGCAGATGTGGGAAGAGATCAGGGGCGTCACCAACAGTTTTTACAGGCCCGGAAGATTCGTCACTTTCGTGGGTTACGAGTGGACGAACTGGACGTACGGTCACATGCACGTCCTCTTCAGGGGAGAGAAAGGCACCATCTACAGCTCGAGGTCAGAGAATAGTGACAATCCGGAGAAACTATGGGCCGTTCTTCCGAAGGGAGGCGCTATTACAATCCCCCACCATCCCGGTGGCGGGCCGATAAACACCGACTGGAACTTCTATAACCCCGCTTTCGAGCCCCTCGTTGAGATTTGCTCCGTACACGGCGTCTCGGAGCGTTCCGACGGGCCCCTCGCGATATACCATCCCGTGAAGGGGGCGTTCGTCCAGGACGCGCTGAAAAGGGGCTACAGGCTCGGATTCCTCGGCGGAGGGGACGGCCACATAGGGCACCCGGGGATGCCCTATGCGGATGCACCGTCGTTCGGACTCTCCGGCATATACGCGAAAGATCTCACCCGGGAGGGGATATGGGAGGCGCTCTTTTCCCGCAGGACATACGCCACGACAGGCGCCCGCATCATACTCCGCTTCACCGTAAACGGCACCGTGATGGGAGAGGAGATCGAGGCCGTGCCGCCGCTCGAGGTCGAAGCCGGAGCGGTGGTGTGCGGGCCGATCAAATCGTTCGATCTGGTGCGCAACAACAGGGTTATCCACAGCGTCAGGAGCGACCGCATGGATTACACCTATTCCGGCCCGGTGGAGCGGGGAGATTATTTCTACGTGAGAGTGCTTCAGGAGAACAGCCAGCAGGCGTTCTCGAGCCCCGTATGGGTCAAATAGCGCTTGCGCCACCAAAACCCTTTTTGGGATAATGGCGCATTCCACAGGGAGACCGAATGAGTGATTTAGAGCGCGATTTCAGCCACTGGGCGTCTATCGTAGAGGAGGTCAAGAAGGCCGGTGTCTATGGCTATTCCGCCATAAGCCAGAAGAGCTCCGGCACAAGAATCATCCTGGACGGCAGGGAGCTCCTCCTATTCGCCAACAATGACTATCTCGGGCTCATGGACCACCCCGCCGTGATCGAGAAGGCAATCAAGGCCCTGAAGGATTTCGGCTCGAGCACGTGCTCTTCCCAGATCACACTCTCCACGAGCATCCACCAGCAGCTCGAGAGCGAACTGGCATCATTCGTGGGGGCAGAGGATGCCGTGCTCTACCCGTCCTGCTACATGTGCAACATCGGCACCATAACGTCTATAACGCAAAAGGGGGACGTCATAATAAGCGACAAGAACGACCACGCCTCCATCATAGACGGGGTAAGGCTCTCAGAGGCACGCGTCCGATTTTTCAAACATAACGATATGTCCCACCTCGAAAAAATCCTGGGCAAGTGCGGGGGCTACGGAAAGAGAATCGTTATCGTCGATGGGGTTTACAGCATGGAGGGGGATCTTGCGCCGCTCCCCGAGCTCTGCGAGCTCTGCGAAAAATACGATGCGATCCTCATCGTTGACGACGCCCACGGCGCGGGTGTCATGGGAGAGAACGGCGTGGGGACGGCCGAGTGGTTCGGCGTGAATGACAGGATAGACGTCAAGATCGGGACCCTGAGCAAAGCGCTTGTCAGCATCGGGGGCTTCACCGCCGGAGGAAAAAATCTTATAACCTGCCTGCGCCACTCGTCGAGGACTTGCGTATTCTCCACCGTCATCCCCCCCTCCTCCGCCGCTGCTTCGCTTGCGGCCCTGGAGATCGTACGGACACAGCCCGAGAGGCGGAAAAGGCTCTGGGAAAACGTCGTGTACTACCGCACCGGGCTCGGCCGCCTGGGGTACAATACGCTCGGAAGCGTCACGGCCATCGTACCGGTTCTCCTGGGGAGCCGCGATATCACCCTGAGGATTGCGATACTCCTGCGAGAGCGGGGGATATTTACTGTCCCCATAGTGCCCCCCGCCATCAAGGACGAGCAGTCCCGTCTGAGGACGAACGTCATGGCCACACACACAAAGGACGAGATAGACCAGGCCCTCGAGGCGTTCGCCATCGTCGGCAGGGAGTGCGGCATCATATAGTCTTTCTATCGTGATGATTTCGCTTGTTACCGGCGCAGCCGGATTCATTGGAAGACATCTTGTCGAACGCCTGGTATTCGAGGGTAAGAGGGTACGGGCTCTGGCGCGCCCATCGTGGGATATCTCGTTTCTCCGCTCTCTGGGTGTCGAGGTGGCAGTTGGCGATCTCCTCGATGGCAAATCTCTCCGCAAGGCAGTGGACGGCGTCTCCCACGTGTACCACGCGGGCGCCCTCGTCTCGGACTGGGGAAAGAAAAGGGACTTCATCGACTCCATCGTGGGGGGAACACGGAACCTTGCGGAGGAGTGCCTGAGAGTCAATGTAGACCGGTTTGTCTGCATCACATCCGCCGCCGTTTACGGTTACCCCAAGGCCGAGCTGATAGACGAGAACATGCCGTACCGGAAGAGGAGTATCCCCTACATAGACGCGAAGATCGAGGCGGAGAAGCTCATTTTTTCCTATTACCGGAAAAAGGGGCTCCCTGTAGTGGCGGTCCGCCCCACGATGGTTTACGGCCCGCGATGCAAGACATACGTGCTCGAGGTTGTCAGGCACATCCGGAGCGGGAGCATGGTTCTCCTGGACGGGGGACGGCACGCGGCCGGCCTTTGCTACGTCGGCAACCTCGTTGACGCCCTCATCCTCGCGGGTGAAGTCCCTGACGCAGTGGGACAGGCTTTCAATGTCTCCGACGGCTCGAGGGTCACGTGGTGGCAGTACATCAACGGCCTGGCGAGCGTTATCGGCAAAGGGACCGTGACAAGATCGATCCCGTCGGGACCGGCATATCTGCTGGCATGCCTCATGGAAATAACTTACAGGGCCGCGATGAGAAGGTCCCGCCCCCTCCTCACCCGTCTTGCCGTCCTCGAGTTCGGCCGTGAACAGAACTACGATATCTCAAAGGCAAAATCGGTGCTTGCCTATGAGCCCGCGGTACAGTTCGATGGGGGGCTTTCGCGCGTCGCAGAGTGGCTGAAGGAAGAAGGATGGGTGTGAATGGCAGTATCGAGATAAAGGCCGTGCGAACGGCCCCGGACCTCGCAAGTTTCATCCGTCTCCATCGCTCGATCAACGCCGGGGAAGAGCGATGGATTCCCCCTCTGTATGCCCAGGAGAAGAAAGACCTGGACCGGCATAAAAACCCTTTCTATGAGCACGCCGAGGCCGAGTTCTTCCTGGCACTTAAAGACGGACGCCCCGCCGGCAGGATCGCGGCCATCGAGAACAGCCTGCACAATATTTACTACGGGGACAGGGTCGGCTTCTTCGGCTACTACGAGGCCGTCGACGACGATGACGTCGGCAGGGCCCTCTTCGACGCCGCTGAGAAGTGGCTTAAAGAAAGGGGCATGGAGTTCATGAGGGGACCCGTCAACCCCTCCATGAACGGGAACATAGGCTTCCTCGTCGACGGCTTCGACTGGCCGCCGTCCATGCTCATGCCCTACACGAAGAGATACTATATCGATCACGCACGAGCAAACGGCCTGGATAAGGCCATGGATGTGATCGTTTACGGATGGTATTTTCACGTATATGATCTGGCCGATCAAGGCGGGCGCTTTCTGAAGCAACTGGAACGCCTGGAACGCTTCATTAACAAGAAGAATAAAATAACCGTCCGCAGGGTCAATCTTGACGACGTCGACAGCGAGATAGCAATTATCAAGGAGATCTGCAACCAGTCCCTCAAGGACAACTGGGGGTACGTCCCGCTCACCGACGGCGAGATGGAGGCGCTCAAGCACGAACTGCTGAGGATCGTCGATCCGGACTTCTTTTACATTGCCGAGATCGACGGGACGCCCGAGGCCGTCTTCATGGCCTCACCGGACTACAACGAGATTCTGGCCCGGATGAACGGGCGGATCTTCCCCTTCGGCTGGTTGAAGTTCCTCCTCTTCAAGAAGAAGATAGACAAGCTCATCCTGTATCTCTTCGCGGCCACGCCAAAGGGCGAGCATATCGGGATCGCGGCGCCCATTTACGCAGAGTTCTTCCGGGAGTGCTTCAAGAGGAAAATTAAGAATTATGAAACCGGTTACGTGCTGGAAAACAATCTGCGGCTTTGTAACATGCTTGATAAGTTCTATGCCACGAAGCGGAAGCGCTACCGCATATTCCAGAAACCGATTTAAAAACGTGAAACGTGAAAAACCACTAAAAAAATTTATCCACGAATTAGAAAAGGAACCGCAAAGGCGTAAAGTAGGGGCGGGTTTCAAACCCGCCCCTACTCTCTGTTCAAAGTCCGGGCCTGGCGATGTACGCCACCATCTCTTTATCGCTTCTCAGGCGCCACTCCCCCATCGCCGCGGGGAGGAAGTACGTCCGGCCTTTTTTAACTACAATATATTTTTCACTGCCGTAGGATATTTCGCCCCGGCCAGACAGGACGGTGATAGAGCAGAACGCATCGCGCTTTTTCTCTGCGTACTGGTCGGCGTTGAGACGCAGAAGCTCGGCCTGGAAGTACTTCGTTGAGACGAGGACTTCGCGCTTCGGATCATCGCTCAGAATCACCCGCTCCGGACAATAGTCTTTCCTGCCGCTCTCAGCAAACGACAGCACATGCATGGCCTCATCAATGTGGAGCTGCCGCGGTTTCCCGTCGAGGCCCGCGCGGTTCCAGTCCCAGACCCGGTATGTAACACCGGATGCCTGCTGGATCTCGAGGAGCGTGATGCCACTGCCTATGGCGTGGAGGGTTCCTGCCTTTACAAGGAAGACGTCGCCCTCGCGCGCGTCGAAGTCGTTCATATAGCGGTCCGCAATATTTATTCCCCCCACATGCAGGTCCCTTTCGAAGCGCGCAGGGTCTGCTTTCTCCCTGAAGCCCAGGAATATTTTTGCCCCCTCTTCGGCCGCCAGGACATACCATGCCTCGGTCTTGCCGCTCTCGAGGCCGTGGTGCGAGGCGTACACATCGGTAGGATGGACCTGTACGGAGAGGTTCTCCCGCGCCTCGATAATCTTCACGATAATGGGTAGCCGGGGTCCGTATCTCCTGAGGACGGATTCGCCGAGGACCTCGCCGGGGAAGAGTCCCACGAGGTCGGCAAGACTCGCGTTGTGGCCGTAGCGGTACTCTATCGGGGTCGGCTTATCCGGGTGGGTGGATACCTCCCAGCTTTCACCGATGGGGCCAAGCTCATATGAAATATTCTTTAACAATGGTATCTTGCTTCCGCCCCAGGGTTTTACGACAAAAGAGTTCGCCCTCTCATCGCAGTATGACTGAACGGGCCTCAGCGTGAGGGGACGCAGGGTCGCGGCCTTCCTTTCCCTCTCCATGGCGGCCATTCCGGCCCGGCCTACGAGGTCGCTCATCGCGGCGTACGACATGCTGTTTCCAGGCAGCAGCTCCTCCCAGTCCTTTTTGCCGTCCCTTTCTAGTGCCGTCTTCACCCTCACCATGCCTCGTCCCGGCAGAGCGATATCACAGTCGACCTCGCCTCCGGACGCGGCCAGGGCCTGGCCCTCCATGCATCCGTATATCAAAGCTCCCTCCCCGCGCAGCGAGGAGAGAGCCGAGCTCGTGACGATACAGCCTTTCACTGCCGCGACGTCGATCTGTGAATCGATGACAACAGAGTCCCGGACAATCCCCGATCCGAGCCCCGAGCTCAGGACGACCGACCCTTTAACGACGGCCTCGCCGCAGACAGAGCCTTTCAGCGGGTCGCTTATCGAGAAGAACCGCATCATCGCCTCCCTCTCGCCGGGAGTGCCCTTGACCAGTTTCATGAGGTTGCCATAGAGCTTCTCCGTGCTGCCGAAATCCCACCAAAGTGACTCCTCGCCGATGTCCACGTAACCCAGGTAGCCTTTGCCCCTGTTCCGGTCCAGGAAACGGCCCCTGAAGGAGTTGACCCTCTCCCAGTATTGACCGTCCCCTCCCCTGCTCACGTAATCTTCCCTCGTCGTCGTCGTCGGCTGCCAGAGGTGAGGGTCGGTATCGAGCTTCCCCTTCCTGCTGGACAGTTCACCGTCGAACTCGACGAGGAGTGCTTCCAGCAGGTCCACGCCGAGCGAGAACGACCCGATGCTCTTCCCCGCGACACCCCCCTCCCCGACCAGTTCCAGAATAGCCTTCCAGCTCTGTTTTTCCCGCAGGGCCTCTATCGAGCCCTCCGGCCCGGGCAGAATCAAGCCGTAAGCTTCAAGGTCCGGTGAAACAGTCAGGATCTGCGTCACTATCTCGGCATGGAACTTCGAGGTGCCGTGGACGGGAACCGAGGGCACGAAGACCTGGTCCCCCCACCAGACTGAAAGCCGGCCTCCCCTCGATGGCGCGAAGATAGCCGTCTGGAAGATGACGGCTTCAAGTATCGTGATCGGGAGGGCTCCCGCCGGAGTCTCCAGCATCCCGGGAAGCTTGACGGCCGGCTTGCTTCCGAACTCCACGGCGGGGAGAGGGTAGAGCCTGGTTCCTTTTCCCGCCGTGTGGTACATGTGAACGGAGCAGCCCGCCTTGAGCTCTTCGGCGAGGGCACCGGCGCTGCATTTACCGGACGCCTTATTGAAGGCGTAGAGCGTCCCGAGCAGGTTGCCGGCCCCTCCCGGCCAGTCCTCATCGACGCAGATGATGCGGGCGTCTGCCCTGCAGATCAGCCCCTTCGTTTGCTCCAGCCTTTCCCGCCAGAACTCAGACTCCCCGCGAGTGGACGAGACGACGATAATAACGTCGGGGCCGAGGCGGCGCTTCACACAATCGTGCATCGCCTCGATCTGTTTCAGTATTTCACTCACTATTTTTTTCACTCTTGATACAACAGGATTTCATAAGCAATCAGCCATTGTTTTGGTTACCAATGAAACAACTAATGTCATCGAGAGAAAAAAATAGGTGGATGGAGCGGATCTGTAAGCCGGATTCTGTTCCACCGGCGTTCGCCGGCGGCGGAGATCATTTATCTTTGCGACCTACCCGGAAGCTCGGACGGGCCGTCCTCAGACGCTTCCCTATTTGGTCTTGCTCCGCGCAGAGTTTACCTGATTTCACTACAGCACCCCTCGTAGATACCGGGGCCTGTACATCCTTTCTGTTGCACTTGTCCGCACCTCGCGGTGGACCTCGTTTCGAGGCTGCGCCGCCCTATGGAGTCCGGACTTTCCTCCCCCCGATATGTATCGGGGAGCGACCTCCCGATCCACTCCATCTACCCGGTTATATAATAGCAAAACTACGTACACCCCGGAAGAATCTTCCTTAATAATGGGATGAAAAAGCCGAACGAGGAAACAATAACCAAACACCAAGAAACAAGATGCAAGATACAAGAAACAAGATACAAACAATGACCAATAATCAATCACCAAACAAACACAGGTTTGACCTTGAAGAAAGGACCACCGAGTTTGATTATTTTAATTTGGAGTTTGAATATTGTTTGGTTATTGTTTCTTGTTTCTTGTATCTTGGTCATTACTGCTAGTTGATTTGACGCAGGAAGTGGGCTTGCGTTCCCGGCACCGGGGATGGCTATTTCAGAAGGAGGTCTTCGCCGATCTCGGTGTAGAGGTTCGCCGACTGTATCAGCTCGTGTGCAGTCGATCGCCTGAACGAAATGACCTCCACCCTGCACCCCTCGGCCTTCAGCATCTCGACGAGGGGAACAAAATCACCGTCACCGGTGACCAGCACGATCGTGTCCAGTTTCCTTGCGATGGCGATGGTGTCGATGGCGATGCCCATGTCCCAGTCGCCCTTGGCTGTGCCGTCAGCCCTTATTTTAAGATCCTTCGACCTGACCTCGAAGCCCGAGCGGTGAAGGGCCTCGATAAAGGCGGATTGGTCCACTCCGCTTTTCTGAACGATATAAGCGATGGCCCTGATGAGTATCCTTCCGCCTGCGGCTTTTTCGAGCAGCGTTTTAAAGTTGATCTTCGCGTTATGGAGGGTCCTGGCCGAGTAGAAAAGATTCTGGACATCCACGAAGACCCCTACGCGCTGGCCCGGATGGGAGATCTTTTTAATCATTCCCGGGGGTCCTTTTCTGAATCATGACTCGTCCCGCGTAGGGTATTTCCACGACGCCCTCTGCCGCATCGTCCGTGAAGAGCTTCAGCCGCCCCCTGATGACACCAGGCGGCGCGCCGGGCTTGACCTTTACGAGACACCGCACGCTCGAGATATCCACGGGCTCCAGTACCGCCTCCAGGAACTCGGAACCTGTTTCCGTCCTGTTTATGACCAGCTTCCGACCTCTCTTGTCGGTGACGACGATCGATTTCTCCTTTCCCGCCCCGGGGTAGATGGACCCCAGAGATAGCCGCGCCGGCCTGGCCGCTATGTTGCCGACGACGCGGCCGTAGACCTGCAGCGTCGCCTCACCCTTTTTCCCGTTCTCGTACCGGAGAGTGACGCGCCCGGAGAGCCTCCCCTTCGGCGCCACGGGGCTGACGCGTACGTGAAGGACTGTCCCCGGCACCTTCTCTTTTCTCCGCCCGAACAGGCGCGGGACAAAGGATAATGGCCCCCCTCTTTTCCCGGAAAACTCCGTGTCCTCCACCTCCGCCGTTATATGGGGCGAGGTGGAGTGAACCTCCGTGATTCTGCGAATATCGCAATCCTTCGACAACTCCACCTTCACGTCTTCGCTTTTACCCTTGCCGAACGTAATCTCGTGGAGATGGAGCCGGGCCGGAACAAGATTCAGGGGCGCGACGATCTCTCCCGAGATCGTGAGGCGGGCGGCGCTGTTCTCCGGGTCATTGGAGATAACCGTGATTGTCTTCCGCTGCCGCCCCTTTCTCCCTCGCGTGGAAAAAGTGGCCTTTATCTCGCCTGATTCTCCCGGGGGGACCGTCTTTGCGGAAATAAGCGTCGTTGTGCAGCCGCAGGAGGATCTCACCTTCTCTATGATAAGGGCGCTTCCACCCCGGTTCCGGAACTGATAGGTATGGACAACCTTCTCTCCCTGGTAAGCCCTGCCGAAATCGTAATCGGGCGATTCGAAGACGATCCTCGGAACCTCCTCACCGCGCAGCGGAAGAGCGCCCGTGAAAAGAAACAACAGGATAGCGATGAACCGCGCCTTTTTCATGCCAATAAAAACCCTCAACCGCTAAACCAGACCCATACGATGAGGATAAGCGCCAGAATGACGGCCACAATGATAAATTTCCTGATCTTGGCCGATCTTTTCTCGTGTCTCCTGAGGTCTATGGTCTGGAAGCTTCCCGCGCTGAGGTAGCTGACGAACCGTCGCTCTGACTCGGGGAGTTCTTTTTTTTGTATATGCCTTGAAACTGATTCTATTTTCCGGGACCCGGGGATGGATAGTTTCTCGAGGTCCTTTATCTCCCTCGAGAGAGCGCCGATTCGCTTCTCGATGTCCTGGATCTTTTTGCTGTATTGGTCGCGCTTGATTTGTAATATACCTCGATTAAGGCAACACTTTAACCAGTGCGAGGATGATCAGCGCGATGATCAGCCCGGGCACAGCCAGGCCGAAACCGAGCCTTACAGCCTCGGCGAAAGTCATGCCCCGGCGGCTCTCCACGGAGGTCTCCTGTAACGCGTGGATCGCGTCGGCCTCCCCACTGCGCGAGAAGGCCTCTATCTTTCCCCTTGCCTTGTTCAGCGCCCTGACGGCCCTGTCGATCAGAATCTGTCCCCTGCCGATCTGCTCGCCCACGTTCTCGTCGTCCAGGATATCCTCGCGAATTGAGGAGATGCCGGCGAGAAGGTCCTTGAACTGCCGCCTCGTTTCCGAGGCCAGCTCCAGCATTCTCCCGGACTCCTGCTCCTCTATTTCAAGAAGGGCGATACCGTTACTCAGGCTCTCTATTATTTCTTTCTTGCCCTCTACAAGAGCGGTGTATTTTATTCTCAGGTCCTCCAGGTCCTCCTTCTCTTTCTGGAGCTCCTCTTGCTGTTTCTTCAGGACCTCGATCTGGCTCCTGGTCTTCTCCACCTGCAGGCCTATATCGGACGGTTCGCTGAACCTCGTTATTTCCTTGTTTTTCTTCTCCGGGCTCACGATTAATCCTCTTTCAGCAGGTCGATAATCTGGGTAAGACTGGTAACCTGATAATCCGGGACCTTTATACTCGATTCGGGGTCGAGCTTCGCGGCCTCTATCTCCTTCTCGATCAGCTCCACCATCTCCCTGCCGTCCTCTTCGATCCTCTTCACGAGGAATGTGGTCATTCCTGCAAGGTTTCCCATCATCACGTCAGTCAGCCTGTCACCGACCATTGCCGCATCCCCGGCGGCGACTCCAAGCTGGTCGAGGACCAGCTTGGCGATCTTCGGGTTCGGCTTCTCCAGTTTGAGCCTGAGGGAGTCGTTCCAGTCGAAGAAGGCCTGGGGGCGTGGAACGCCGGGCTTCTGGTTGAACGCCTCCACGACGACGGGCTTCGTGGTGAAGGTTGCCACCGCGAACTTGATGCCGGTCTCCTCGAGGTACTCGATTATCTCCACCGCGTCCGGGAATAAACCTGCCTTGCCGGCCTTGGTGTAGGCGACGCGTTCCCGCTCGTCCACGATACCCTTAACCTTCTGGAACTCGTCCTTGCTGGTTTTTATGCCTATCGTCTCGAACTTCTCCTTGAACCCCTTACCGGTGTAGTAGGAGAGCATGTACTCGTCCTCCCTGCCTTCAGGGACCTTGCCGCCGCACTCCTCGACCACCTTGAGGAAAACGTCGCGCCAATAAATCCTTGGGCTGGGATAAATCCTGGCTATTGTGTTATCGTTGTCAAACACCACAGCGCGCAGCTTCAGCGTCATAAAGGGCCTCCATTTCTGTTTTTATGCAGTTGAATCGTTGACAAAGCTATCTCCCCCCCCGGCCGGGGGCGGGGAGCTCCGACTTCTCTTCCGGCCTTTAACCTTTTCCCGAGCAATCCATAAATGCCGCGCAATAATAGCATTAATAAAGCGGCGCGTAAACCGTTTTAAGATGGTTTTCGCCGGCCTGCTAATTCCGGGTCTTCTCCCGGATCCTTGCTGCCTCCCTTCCCTCATCGAACGCCCTGATATTGAGCCCGGCGGTCCCGGCGGGAACATTCTTCTTTA
>JAVCDC010000044.1 GCA_030765135.1 Candidatus Tritonobacter lacicola
GGACAGTGCCACGCCGCGGGATACAGCGAGCTCTGGCTGCTGAGGTCCGAGGGCGGGTGGAGGCTGGACGAAAAAATCGCTGACGCGGACACAGTCGAGTATGAGCTGCTGGATGTGGAGGGCGATGGCAAACTGGAGGCCTGGATCAGAGCGGGCGGCGGAAACCAGGGTTACTTCACGTACTTGGGGCAACTTGTAACTTTCGGCCCGTCATCGTATTCGGTCTTGTACTCGAACGCCGGCGAGGACAACACCGGGGCAATCGTTCGGGAAGGCCTGATTCTCCATTCACACGAGATGGGATTTTGGGATATCGATGGGGACGGTATCCTGGAGATACTCGATCGTGAAGAACGTAAGACTGCGCATCTGGAAGGCTGCAACCGCGAAGTCAGTTCATATAGCAAACGTTCTATTTATAAATTAATCGACGGAGAGTTTAAGGAAGCGGAGTTTCGCGCCCTCGATTAGCCCAAGTTCATATATTGATTGAAGTCGATTTCGCCGCGGAGAGTATTTTCTACGAAGAACCTTCCACCCTCTCCAGCGTATCCCGCATGTACCCGTTCGCCATCTCGATCCACATGTCCATGGGTACGAGCTCGCGGCTGACCGTCCCGAGCGTCTCGGGTTTCATTTTACCGTCTGCTGTTAACTGTCTTCCCGCCTCCTTCGCTGCCTCGAAGATGTCGCTGATCGGTAGGCCCATCTCCATCATGGGCCGCATTGCCTCGCCGTGAGGGCGTAGCAGCGCTCCCGCGAATTTACCGTCTAGGTTTTTGCAGTAAGCCTTGATGTGGGCGATGAGCGGATCGAAGTTGTCCATCTCCCAGAAGCCGCAATTTGAGACGAGCACAACTTTTATATCCTTTTTGCCGCTGCGCGCAGGGTGGCGGCAGTGGCCGTCGCGGAGTACTATGAAAGGTTCGGCAAGAGGGATTATTCGGTCCAGTAGGTTCTTCATCGGTCCAGTCATGCCGTCCACGTAAAGCGGCGTGGCCCAAACCTGGATATCCGCCTCCTTGAATTTGGGGAAGAGCATCTTCAAGTCGTCGTCCTGACAGCACTCCCCCGGCTTCTCCAGCCAGCAGTGAAAGCAGCCGATACAGGGGTTGATTGTGAGATTTCTCGTGTAGAATAGATCGACCTCTGCTCCCGCCTCTCTCATGCCGTCCAGAAACGGTTGGAGTATGAGATCGGTATTTCCCTTGTCCATACGCGGGCTCGAGTTAATTGCCAGTACCTTCATAGCATCCTCCTTTTAAGCTGATTTATGAATAACTATGTTTTCCTGCGCGGTATTATTCACCGGAATCCTGGGCAGCATTATTTACTACCTTATGGTAGCGGTTGAGAATCTCTAAAGTGATTTTTCCGGGTTTTCCGTCGCCGATTATTTTTTTATCGATATTCGTTACGGGCATGACCTCCATAAGGGAGTTTGTAATGAAGACCTCGTCGCACTGCATGAGGCGGTTCCTGGTGAAGGTGATTTCCACCACGGGAAGATCGAGGCCTGCCGCCATTTTCACGACAACATCTCTCGTTATGCCCGGAAGTATGGGGAGAAAGAGAGGGGGGGTGAGGATCCTGCCTTCTTCGATGATAAAAAGATTGCTCATGGAACACTCGATGGGGCCGTGCACGGGATGGCAGATTATAGCCTCCAGCGCTCCGCGTCGCCGCGCCTCATCACGTACCATGATATTTCCGAGGTAGCTCGTCGATTTGATCCTCAAGAACCCGTGATGGTATTTCTCCGGGTCGTCTATCAGTATAACGGAAGCGCCTTTACTGTAGAGCTCCTCTCCGTACGGCGGGAGCTCCCCGGAAGTGCACAGCACGGCAGGTTCATTGTGCCCGGCAGTAACCGTAGCTCTCAAGCGGGCGTCCCTGAGTTTATTCAGCTTTAGCAAACGGCCCAGGATTTCCTGAAGGTTATCAATGACACGTGGAGGCTTTATATTCAACGAGTGCAGGGCGCCCTTCAGGCGTTTCACATGGTCGTCGAGCATGAAGATCTTTCCATTGTAAGAGCGGAGGGTCTCGAAAGCGCCGAAACCGTGAAGAAAGCCCCTGTCGAGGGGGGAGATTCGCGCCTCGGAATGGGGGAGATACTCTCCGTTGATGTAGACGATCATAAGAAAGCAGCTCCCTTTCTATGCAGCATCCTTACGTAGCTCCCGGGCGAGATCGCGTCGAGAAACGGCTTGACCTTGTGGAGTGTCTCATTGTATTCCGCCTTCGGATCGGAGTCGATGACGATTCCGCCGCCCCCGTGGAAGTAGATAGAGCCGCCGGCTACTATCGCCGTACGTATTGCTATGTTGAGGTCGGTTTGGTCGTTGTAGCCGATATAGCCGATAGCTCCCGTATATATGTTCCTCTGTACCGGCTCGAGCTCTTCTATTATATCCATCGCCCTGATCTTCGGCGCGCCGGTTATCGAGCCGCCCGGAAATATGGCGGCAAGGCAGTCGATGTGGTCTTTTCCGGGAGCGAGCTCTCCCTCGATTGTTGAGACCAGGTGGAAGACGCTCGAATATTCCTCGACACTTAGAAGATCGGGGACGGATATGGTATGGGGAGAACACACACGACCCAGGTCGTTCCTCTCCAGGTCTGTTATCATGAGGAGTTCGGCGCGGTCTTTCCCGCTGCCGTAGAGCTTCTCTTTTTTCCTGGCATCGTCCGTTGGATCGGTGCCGCGGTTTATTGTCCCTTTTATGGGTCTCGTCTGGACTTTGCTCCCTTTAATACGGACAAACCTTTCCGGTGATAGGGAAAGGACCTGGAACCCGTCAAGGTTGAGAAAGGCGCTGTGGGGAACGGGATTTAGTTCCCGGAGCTTGAGGTAGAGTCTGAATGGGTCAGGGGGGGCGCCGGCGGAGAACCTCTGGGAAAGGTTGACCTGGTAGACGTCGCCCTCCCTGATGTACTCCTTGATGCGCTCCACGCTCTCCGTGAATTTGGAGCGGTTCGTGGAAGAGCGTACAGTCTCCGAAGCGCCGGGAGGTCCCGGAGCCGGCGCCGGCTTTCCGCATGTCTTCAATACCTTCCGTAATTCCTTGTTGATATTCTCCGAAGAAGATATTGCGAAATACTTTTTATCAACATGGTCGTAAACCAGGAGGGAGTCGTAAAAGTTCAGGCAGCAGTCCGGGATTCCAAGCCCCGGTTTGGGCCGGGTTTGTATCTCTTCCAGCGTGTAGCCTGTCTCGTAGCCGATGTAGCCTATTGCCGCGCCTACAGGAAAGTCCACGTCGCACTCCAGCTTCTTCTTCTCAAGGAGATTCTTTAAGACGGCCATTGGTTTTTCACGGACGCATCTCGTTCTGCCGCCGCTGGTGATATACGCCGACTCTCCCCGGGCCGTGAACGTGCAGGTGGGGGAGAAAGCCATGATCGAATACCGGCGGTGGGGTGTCCGCTTCGAGCAGTCGAGAAATACGGCGTCTTTTTGGCTTGCAAGATGAGCGAAGAAGTCCACCGGCTCCAGGTCAATTTTTAACTCTTCAATAATCATCATCTTAGCCTATGTGTGAAAATCGGTCTTAATTATGAATACCCTTTTTTAATCTTAATCAATATGGTTGCCGATATCAGGAAAATAGTCCAAGCTGAATAGTTTCCAGATAATCCTTTGCGACGCAAGAAGTTGTCAAGAGTGTCCCCAATTAGAGGGCGGGGTTGGCATAGCAGTAGAGGCAGCCGACGGGGCAGGGGAGATACCAGCCGATGTCCCAGCTCTCGGTGCAGCCGCAGCCTTCCCTCTGGCCTTTAGCCTTTCTCGTCGAGCACGCGAGGGCGTCCGGGTGGAGGTCGTTCAGCAGGAAGCCGTCTATGCAACTGGAGCGGGGCAGGCCATCGACACAGCATGCGTGGAGGCGCACGTTAAGCCTGTTTGCCATGCCTTGAAGCGCGGTGTACTCTTCCTGTATTCTATCCGGATGCAGGCCTTCGATCTCGAATTCCTTATGTCTCAGATGAGCGACGACTTTCTTATACGGGGCCATCCAGCTGATAATGATGTCCCTGATGCCGTGCTCCGCCGCCGCGCCGGCGACGCGTTCGAACATGCCGATGTTGGTGTGGCGCCTTCCGTTATTTGACCGCAGGTGAATAATCGGATCGAACCTGATTTTTATTCGGCGGGGGTCCCCGGCTAGATTTATCAGCTCCGGCATGGCTGAAAGCGCCTCCTCCATGCGAGGGGCGTTAGGCTCGAGGGCCGTTCCTCCGAGGCCTGTTATGGAGTAGAGGATGAAGAGCTGCTTGTATTTCTTTATTGTCCGGTTGAGGCGTTTGTGTACGAATAGGTTGTGCGGCTTCTTCGTCCATATAACGATGGTGTGCGTTGCCGCCGGCGGGCATTTCTCTGCGAGTTTTTCGGCCATGAGGTCCGGGTAGCCGGCTGCCATATCCACCCTGCGGGATGCGGAGATAACGCGTAATCTAGATCCTCCAGCCATTGAAGGGCGGTTTGCTCCAATTGGTGTTCGGTTATTATCTAAATAAGTTCGCTTCCTGCCTGCCGGCAGGCAGGAAGCGAACTTATTTATGTTATTTCTCTTTACCCTCTGGCGCGCCCGATACAGCCTTTCAGTAAAGCCGCCTTCTTCGGTAAATTGCTTTTCAAGCTGACGCAGCTGTTGGTCGAGCAAATAGTTCGCCTGGTGAACCAGGCAGATAAGAGTATTGGCGGCGATTTCCGGTGAAGAGTCATTAATATAGGTCCTATAGGTCGAATAGGACCTATTGTTCGCGTAAGCGAGCTTTCTTATTCTCTGCGCCCGCGGGTTATTTTTCTCCCAAAGCTTTAGTCCGCGCTGGCGCAGGAAATCTTGGTAATCAAGCAATAACTCTTCCAGGCTTGCCCTGGCTACGCCAACAAGCTTGAGTTCGGTCTTCTTGGAGGTGCCCGAGGCCATGCTGCCCTCGGCGATGTTTTGCTTTCCGCTGCGGGCCGCCTGCACCATCTGGTCATGAGTGCGCGAGCGGATATTTATGAAGCGGTCGCAAAATACGATTGTGGCGTCGTAAATAATCTCGGTGGTTTGATAGGATTTCAAACCGCGATACCCGCCATGAGGTGTTATGATCTTTGTGTCTTTTCTTCCGGGCTGCATTGCCATTTGGTCTCTATTAAATTTTTGTTATAAGTCTTATTCGTCCTATTTGGGTATAAGCCCTTGTTAAACAAAGTTTATTTTTTATTAGAATATTAATCAAGTGTCGGCCCGTATATAAAGTAGGGAAAGTCCCTCCGTCGCCAGGGCCGCTCGGCTTCTTCGGCACGCTCCAGCTTCATCAGCTTCCTCTCTGCTTCTTTGATGGGGCCCGCTGCCTCTCGACGCAGCTTCTCGTTGATTTCCTTTATCCTCAGGTGTGTTTCCCTGTCGAGCTTGCCGGAGCGGCTCGATGTGATACGGGCCTTCTCCTCCAGGAGCGTGGCAGCGCGCGACGGGCCGGCGTATTTTTCCGGGTGTTGTTTTATCTCGCGGAGCTCCTTTTTCAAGCGCTGTATTTTGAGCTCGATCTCCCTGTCCATGGGAAGGTCGGGGTATACCGTCGCGGTAGTCACGCAATATGCAGGCGGCTCAACGCCGAAGTACTCCCTGATGATCATGTCAGTCGCCCTGTCGTAGTTGCCGCCGCCGGTGCCGTGTATGAAGAGGTCGCAGAGGAAGAGGCGCGCGAAGATGGTGAAGGTCATTGCCCGGGGGAGGAGGAAAGAGCCGCCGGTTTTTTCGCCCCGCGCGTCAACCATCTCGCCGCTCTCGATGACAAACGGCCTGGATCGCCGGCCTCCCTCTCCCACGGACCAGAACGGGAGCTCTATCTTCTCCCCGGAGCGCAGGAGGTCGGGGAAGGGGCTGTGCGGCGTCTTTATATTCCTCTCCTTCCTGAATTGGCCGAGGCAACCGTTGTAAGCCTTCGAGAAGCCATCGATATTGTCTGTAACGGAGCGGGCGAATGCACGCCATGATTCCGTGCGGCATATTGAGGACATGGTGGTTTCACGGATGCCCTTGTAATCGAAGAACCTCCTCAGATACGATGCGAGGAGGCTCCCGAGGTTGGAATCGTGGTCATAAACATCCTCGTCTATCTTCCTGAACCGCTGGAAGGAACTTACTATGGACTTTGATCCCGTGCTCTCCAGGCACCGCGCCATCTCCGAGAATGTCCCGCCAAGTGCTTCCTTCCGGGGAGCGGGGATGGTGAAGATCGCCCTTGGTATGTCCGACCGGTAAAGATAGAACTCCTTTGTCTCCCTATCGCCGTTTCTCGTCAGAGGGATTATTGCACGGACGTCCTCTATCTCGTCCGTGTCGAGAACTATGTGGGAGGCGAAGTTGCCGGCCGAGAGGGTTTGCAGAAGGCGGAGCTTCTCCACCACGCCCATGTGGGGGATGCCGGGCTGGTGTGCGGAGAGAACGACGGGCCCGCCGCCGTATAATGAAAGGACCTCATCCCGTGCCATGCGCCTGAAGGCGGGGAAGCTCAAGCCCGCTATTGTGAAAGTGTATCCCTCCATGCGGCGTCGATTGGACTCCACGGCCGCACCGAGCTCCTCGAAGGGGGGGGAGATGAGCTTCTCGTTGTGGTGTTTGGGGACACTATATTTCAATAACTTAACTCGCTAACTTATATTGCTCCGACTTATTATTGTTACTACCTCAAAGTGTTTAAAAATTTGGGTCTTCTCCAAAATAGTTGATAATAAAATGGCACTACTAATCGTATCTTATTGTCAAGCAGCCGGATGAATGCAAGATGGCCGCCCTTCTATTAAGCAATGATCGATTCGCTCATTATCGATGCATTAAACAGTATTCCCTCTCCCCTTTTAGGGGAGAGGGCGGGGTGAGGGGTAATAAAATCACTCCATATATCACCCCCCTCACCCTTCCCTCTCCCCCCAAAAAATGGGGGGAGAGGGTATTGCTTATAAGAGGTATTCCAGTGTTTAGCTTCAACTGAATTGGAGAAGACCCAAAAATTCCGAGTCAAAGCGCGAGTTCTTCTTCAATAACGTGGTTGTAGTAAGAGAGCCGCTCCCCGGGGTTGCTCAGCCTGCCCGTGAAGCCGCGCCTTCTCTCGAAGTAGACCAGTCCGACGGGTATTTCTTTCACAGTAAGGCCGTTCTTCGCCGCCTGCATCCAGAGCTGCAGCGGCATGCCGTAATCATACTCGGTGAGCTCGAGCTTCCTGAGGCCTCCGACGCGGTAGGCCTTGAAGCCGCAGAACGCGTCTGTAATGCTGTAGCCGGTGATCTCGTTTATACGCGCGGTGATTTTTCTGTTTATTGTGGAGCGGTCCTCCGGGGGCGTCTCCCGGCCGGGCTTCAAATACCTCGACCCTGAAACGATATCGTAGTCGTCCGTTTCTTTGAAGAACTCCCGTATAAGGTAGGGCTCGTGCTGCCAGTCGCAGTCTATGGTGATTACGTTGGTATAGCCGTTATCTATTGCGTGGTTAAATCCATCGATGAGGCTTTTGCCGTAACCGAGGTTCTCCTTGTGGTGTATAGAGAGGATATCTTCAAGGCTTGAAATTGCCTTCGGCGATGCGTCCGTCGAGCCATCGTTCACAACCAGGATGTCCGTGTTGCCGTACGTGTATTTCCTGATCTCGGAGACGACGCCGGCGATAAACAGTTCCTCGTTATACGCGGGGATGATAATGAGGTTTATCCGGTGCTTCGTCATCCTGTTTCTCCGCGGCTATTCTACCAGATAATCGCCTTGTTCACAGGCGATTCAGTCGGTATAGTGAATACGTTTTGCTTCAAAGATAAGAGGATGATGGTTAAGGTGCATAGGGGAGTGATTTTTACATCTTTACGTATGTGTTTTTAATCTTTGATTTTTGGTTTTTGATATAAATGGTGGAAACCTGATTATGGAGATCAAGGTATATCAGGATATTGCGGGGAACCCGGTTGCCGGCCTCTATAGCAACATCCTCGAATCGTTCGAGCTTCTCTACTCCACGTACGAGATAGAATGGCTGATGTTTCTTGAGAAGCTCCTGGATGAGCGGGCGCGGATGATCTCCGTCGAAGAGGACGGCAGGATGGCCGGGTGCCTCGCTTTCTTCACGAGGGAGGCGGACGGGATACGGGTGGCGAATTCCCTCCCCTATACGCAGGCGAGCTTCGGTGGTCCCCTGGTAAGGCCGGACCTGGCGGGTGACAAGCGAGCCGAGGCGCTGTCGGCAATCATGGACGCTTTCCTGGACCTGGGCCGCCGTGAGAGGTGGGCGGCTTTCGCCATAAAGGCTGCTCCTCCACAGCAGGGATACAACCTCTGTGGTATCCATGCCGATCACACCATAGAGAGGGAGATACTTTTCACGGACCTTCAAAACAGGAAGCCCCTGTCGAGTTCCCTTAAATGGGACATCAAGAAAGCGTTGAAGAACGGGCTTAGTGTCGAGTCCGGCTGCGACGGGGCGAGGCTCGCGGAGTTTTCCGGAATCTACTGCGAGGAGATGGAGAAGAAGGGTACCTGGGCAAGGGACAGCCGCTTCTTCGATCTGCTGATGTCGGACCTCATACCCGCGGGGCGCGCCCTCTTCGTGTCGGCCCTGGACGGTTCGGGAGGCGTCGTCGGCGGGATCGTCTTCTGCCTGGGCAGGGGGATAGCCGACTATGCCATACAGTCCACGAGCCCGGAGGGGAAGAGGCTTCAGGCCAACAGTCTCCTCATATCCCGGTCCATGGACATCCTCTCGGAGCGGGGGTGCCGGCTGTGGAACTGGCTCGCCTCCCCCAGCGAGGGGGTCCACCGGTTCAAGAAGAAGTGGAGCACGTCGGAGGGCGGGATGTTCGTATACTGGAAGATGGTGGATGATGATATGTTCAATGCTCTCAAGGACAGGGGAAGGGAGTGGATAGAGGAGCGCTTCAGGTGGTATTATGCGGTTCCTTATGAGCTTCTGGGGTGATGCCTATGGTTAAGTACGGTTTTGTGAAGGAGGAGGACAGGCTCTTTCCTCCGATGGTCGTCGTGGAGGTTACGAACGTCTGTAACCTCAGGTGCATTCACTGTCCCCACCCGAAGATGGTCGAGAGGCCGGACTACCGGCCTCATAACATGGAGTGGGGGCTTTTTAAAAAGATAGCCGACGAGGTGGCGCTGCATCCCGGCACGATATTCAGGCTGGCGTGCGACGGCGAGCCGCTATGCCACCCGCGTTTCATCGACATGCTCCACTACGCGGACTCCCGTGGCGTGGGGCCCATCGCCTTCAACACGAACGGCGCCCTGATGACGGAGGATAAGGCGAGGGGGGTCCTGGCGATCAAGAAGGGCGTCGTCGAGTTCAGCCTCGATGCCATTACCAAGGAGGCGTACGAATCGATCCGTGTCGGGGCGAATTTCGAGAAGGTCATGGCCAACGTCCTCCGGTTCATAGAGCTTAGAAACGAGCTCAATCCCGACGTGAAGGTCATGGTGAGCATCATTGTCCAGCCGGAGTCGGACGATGACAGGGAGAAGTTCCTGGAGTACTGGTCCGGCCGTGCGGACCACGTACTGCAGAGGAAGTACATCGCCTGCAAGGGGGAGCTGGACGAATCGAAGGAGAGGTACGAGGAGCTGCCCGAGAGGTGGCCGTGCAAGCAGCTCTGGACCCGCTTCAACATCAGCCCCGAGGGCCTCGCGGAGTTCTGCACGGACGACTGGCACGACGAGTCGGTCGTGGCCGACGTCAGGGAGCGCTCCATAGGGGATATCTGGAGGGGGGATGAGTACGGGAGTCTGAGGCGGTTTCACCTGGACGGGAAGTTCGACGAAATACCGTACTGCAGTGAGTGCACCGACTGGCGCGTTATCGAGTGGGATTTCGATTATTTCCGCGCGATAAGGAAGGCGTTCGAGTAGATGGGAATTCTCGGGAAAACGGTCTTCATACTCTGGCTTTTGTGGGTTCATGTCTTTTTCTACAGGAACCTCCTGGTAAAGTACGGCGACGCCCTCGGGGATATAGGCCTCGGCGGAGCCTCCGGCTTAATTCTCTCCGTCGCGAATAAGCTGCTCTCCATCATCGGCCTCTCGTAAGATCATAGAAATGAAAATTCTCCACGTGACACCCTATTTCTACCCGGCGTGGTCGTACGGCGGGACGCCCCGCGTCGTGTACGACCTCTGCCGCGAGCTCGTATCTATTGGCCACGAGGTGAGCGTCTGGACGACCGACGCGTTCAGCGCGGAGAAGAGGCTCGAGGTATCGGAGAGGGAGGAGGTGATCTGCGGTATCAAGGTAAGGCGCTTCCGGAACCTGAGCAACCGCCTCGCCTACAGGGGCCAGGTATATCTTCCCCTCGGTTTCGGGACGGCGGTCGGGAGGAGAATAGGCCAGTTTGACATAGTCCACCTGAACGGCTACAGGAATTTCCTCAACGACATCGCCTTCCGGGGGCTCCGCAGGGAGCGTGTGCCGTATGTCTTCTCCGCCCACGGGTCGGTACTTCCCGTTATGCACAAGGTGTTATTGAAGAGATTGTACGACCGGGTACTTGGCCGGAGGATCCTCAGGCACGCCGCCGGCCTTATAGCGATAACGTCCCTCGAGGCTGAGGAGTACGTCTCCATGGGCGTCGACCGGGAGAGGATCCGCGTAATCCCGAACGGCCTCGATACGGAGGAGTTCACAGCGCTTCCCGCCCCGGGCTCTTTCCGCCGGAAGTACGGGCTGGAGGGCGCGCAGCTCGTCCTCTTCATGGGGAGGGTTCACGCACAGAAGGGGCTTGATTTTCTCGTGAGGGCGTTCGCGAGCTTTCTGGATTCCGGCGCGAGAAAGGCCGTCCTGACCGTGTGCGGGAGCGACGAGGGGTACGGGCCGGAGCTGCGGAGAATAGCGGGGGAGCTTGGAATAGGAAGCTCGGTTGTGCAGACGGGGCTGCTGGAGGAGAGGGAGCGCCTTGCCGCATATCGGGACGCCGACCTGGTCGTGTACCCTTCGCCCGTCGAGGTGTTCGGACTCGTGCCGTTCGAGAGCATGCTGTGCGGGACGCCGGTCATTGTCACGGAGGGCAGCGGCTGCGGGGCGATCCTCAAGGAGGCCTCCGCCGGCTGGCTGGTGGGCTTCGGCGATGCCGCCGGACTGGCTAAGCGAATCGCATACGCCCTGGCACACGGTGAGGAAGGAATGGAGATGGTGGAGAGGGGAAAGAATTACATCGCCTCTCATTTCAAATGGGACGCGCTTGCGGCTCAAATGAGCGGGTTTTACACGGAGATAGTGGCCGGGAGTGATAACAGAAAACATGAGCCGCTGGTTTTATCGAAATCCCGGGAGGTCGCGGGGGAGTAGAACTCCGGCGCCCGGTGAGCATTCGTATCGTTCACGGGTCCGGTCCGGTTCGTCGCAGACTCACTGAAAGTATCCGCCAGCCGGAAGATTTACTGATCCAGCTCTTTTATATCGGCCACGGGCTCTTTCGTCACGAGATAGTCGTTAAGAAGAAGGTACTCTATGGCGGAATTCAGCATCACGTCTATGGCATCGAGGGAGCCCATGACGATCGGATAGCCGTGCAGGTTAAAAGAGGTGTTTAAAACAACTGCCTTATCCGTGTGTTTGGAAAATTCGGCAATGATTTCGTGGAACCGCGGGTTCATTTCCTTCAGCACTATCTGCGCGCGCGCCGTCCCGTCATAGTTATGCGTTCCCGCAACGAACTCGTCCCGCCTGCCGGTGGTATTGAAAGTGATCATCATGTAGGGAGATACGTGGTCCTCCGGCAGTGAAGCCGGAACCTCGATGTATTTTTCGGCGTCCTCGCGCAGTATGGCGGGCGCGAATGGCATCCAGAAGTCCCTCTTCTTGACCATCTTGTTGATTGTGGGAATGACGGTGTAATCGCTTGGGTCAGCCAGTATCGACCTGTTCCCCAGTGCCCTGGCACCGAACTCCATCCGGCCGGAGCACCGCGCCACGATTTTCCCCATCGCCAGCAGTTTCGCCGTCGCCTTTTCCGGGTGGTCCAGGCGGTAGAAATTCAACTTGCCTTCGAATTTCTTCAACGCTTCCTGTAAATCGTAATTGGAATCGGGTCCCAGATAGAAGTCCTCAAGCCGGATGTTCTTTGCGCCATCGGGCGAAGACTCGGCGTAATAAGCCCATACGGCGCCGAACGGCAGCGATTCGTCGCCGCAGGACGGAAACACGTCGAAGTACTCGACTTCGTCGAGCCGGCTTATGAGGGCGTTCGCCTTGACGTTCATGAACACGCCGCCGGATACGAGCAGCTTCCTTATCCCTGTTTTTTCGATGGCCGCTTTGGTCCAGCGCAGCAGCAGGTCCTCGGTGTAGCTCTGAAGACCTCCGGCGATGTTGTCGAAGCGGATGCGTTTTAAGTCGCGTTCCAGGTGCTTCTGGACGGCAAAGCTTCCCTCCGGGATCCTGGATTTGAAGACCAGGGGGTTTGCCGGGTCCAGGTCCAGGTAGGATTTGAATATCTCGAACACCTTCGCCGAGTACTCCGGCTTGGAGTAAGCCGCCAGCCCCATGAGCTTATACTCGTGCTCGTGCGGCGTCATGCCCATGTGGTGGGTGACGTGTGCCCAGATGTTACCAATAGAGTGGCCGTTGGGAGTGGCGGCGATAAGCTTAAGCTTTCCGCCCTGCCCGATGTATATGTGCGAGCAGGCGTCATCCCCGGCCCCATCCAGCGTCATCACCAGGTACGGCTCATCGTGCTCCTTGCGCAGGCCGTAGTAGACCGCTGCCGCGTGGTTCAGGTGATGGTGCTTGCGCACGACCCGCGCCTTCTGGAGGCCGTGCTTCTTCAGGCAGTCGAGCATGATCCTCTCCGGATCGACGTTCAGCACCCTCTCCCTGACGAACTTCTTCACGTTTTCAGGCAGGACATCGTAGAACTTTTTCGCCGCTTTTTTAATATCGCCCTCGGTCGCTCCCGGAGAATCAACCTCCTCTGCCGCATCGTACAGCGCATAGAATGCTTCTTTGCTGGTAATAGGGCTGACGAGGTTGGAAAAACAGACTGAATCGACGTCCGAGGGCGACAAACCCAGGTACTTCAGAGCGAAATCCAGCGACTCGTGGGGGAATCCCATAAAATTTTTTATCCTGGTGATCCTCTCTTCCTGGATCGCGAATAAAATTTTCCCGTTTTCCGCCACGGCCACGGAACTGTTGATGCCCTCGTTGATTCCGATCGTGATCATTGCAATTCAGTCCTCCCAACGGTAATCCGGTTTTACGACCTGCGCAGGTTGTTCAGCTCATGGACGATTATTTCCTGAAATCCGGGCTTGAAGCTGCCCTCGAGATTGAAATACTTGATGAAGCCGCTTGCCTCGTAGCCGCCCTGGGAAACCATCTCCTCGGTCGGCAGGTAGCCGAAAACGCTATTAATATAACCCACTGGAATAACTATGTCATCGGGGAATAATCGCTCCAGGATTCCAACGTATCCGGCGACGGGCTCCGCTGATATGCCTATTATTCTTAACTTGTTGCCCAGCAGGATACTGCGGAAGGAAATTTCCCTCTGCGTGCCGGTGAAACCGATTGCATTAAGTGGGATCTTGTTCCTTGTCAGGGTGATCCCGCCGTCGATTACAATTTCAGCCCCCCGTGAAAGAGTGCTCCGGAAGTCCCCGTAAAATTCATCGACCCATTGTGACCAGCCTTGCTGCGAGAAATTGGAGAATTCCGGGCCGTTGACGGCTCTCCTCACGATGTACCGCGCGAATTCCGCGCCGAATATTTTCCGGGGCCGTTTGAGAAAGGCGGCCGGCATGATGTCTCCGCTGAACCCCTGCAGGAATACGACCGGCAGCTCTTCAGAATCCATGCTCTTTCGGACCCGCGCCCGCACTATACCCGGGTAGTCCGAACTGATTGATGTTATTGAAGGGGAGGCCGAAGGATGACAGCAGAAATTCCAGATGAGCGCCCTGCGGGCGTTATCGGCCCCCCTTATATCCAGAATTCTTATCTTGCTGTCCCTGAAGGCCTTGTAGTCGGGCAGCGTGAGCATTTCCCTTGCGGGAAATGACCTTGTTGAAAACTTCCAGCCGAAGCGCCTCCTGTTGACGCCGCAATTGCTTCTCCCCTCGCGGTAATAAACTTTAACGCTTTCGCATTCTTCGGCCTCGATGTCTTTTATCTTATTGACTACCTTATCCGCCACAAACGACAGGTACTCTGCACTGGTTTCCCCCAGCACTGCTTTGTCTTCATCTGTCCCCGGTGCGAAATGCGTGTGGGTCGCGGATATGAATAAATTATCCCCGGTTATAACTCCATCGAGCCTGTTTAAAATATTTCTTTTGAGCGCCTCGCCGACAAACAGGAGGTCAAGAGAGATAAACACCACGCCCGTCGAGTCGTCCTGCAGGATGACTATATTGGCCTCCAGTGGTTCGGCAATATCGGTGAAAGGTGCTTTCCTGTCCGCGAACCCGGCCAGCTTGCATTTAGCGGCGGGAGTTATATCTACCGATCCGCCCTTGAATTTAAGCAATTTTCAGCTCCCCTGGAATTTAGCTCACTTCTGCGGCTCCCCCGTCCCCGGTAAGACCGGGGCCGGGTCTTACCGAGACTTTTTCGGAGCATTTCTTCTTCACTGGCTGATTGAAAAGAATTATGTACAATTATACAAGCTGCGGAATGTTATTTAATTCCGGGCCATTGACAGTTTGACATAATTGGCTGTCCGTTGCATATTTTTTACATTACTGTGGTAACGCTCGTAGCTTAAAAATGGATATTCCAGCCCTCATTCTCATGGTCGTCGTCGCCTGCGCCCTTGGAAGACGCCTCCTGAGGCTCTTCAAGCTGTCTTTCCCGGCTTTGCTTGAGGACCTTGTCTTTTCCACGGCGATGGGTCTGGGCCTGCTCGGGCTCGTAACGTTCCTGCTCGGCGCCTTTTCTCTCCTCTATCCGGCCACAGCCTGTATTGTGGTTGTCCTGGCAGGCATCTTCTGTTTCAGGGACGTCGCGGGCGTTGCGAGAGACATTATAAAATGTCCCGCCGGGGAGTTCAGGCGCACGCGAGGTTTTACCGGCAAGGCGCTGTTATCGATCCTCGCGGCGTTATTCATTATTAACATTATCGGCGCCATGGCCCCGCCGTCCCAGGTCGACCCCCTGATCTATCACCTCGCCGGCCCGAAAAGATACCTCGCGGCCCATCACCTCCACTACATCCCATATAACCTGTTCTTCAGTTACCCGTGCCACCTCCAGATGGTCTTTCTCTTCTCCATGATGCTGGGCGGGGAGACGTGCGCCCAGCTTGTCCACTGCGCGTTCGGTATTCTCATGGTGATGCAGGTGTACTCCATGGCGGGCGGAAGCTCCGGAAGGAGATCGTTTGTTGCCGCATTCACGCTCATCGCGGTGGGGGGCTTCCTGGGCGAGTCCATATTCGCGATGGTCGACCTCGGCCTGGGGTGCTTCAGCCTGCTGGCTTTCGTTTCTTTTTACAGGTGGGTGCGGGACGGGAGGAGCGGCTGGATCCTGGCGTGCGCCCTCTTCTGCGGTTTCGCCATAGGCGCCAAGACGCACGGCGCGATCGTTCCTTTCGCCATAGCTTTTCTTATCGTGATTGCGTCCATCATTCGCGGCGCGAGAATTTCGAGGGCCGTCGCGCTGGCGTTGTTCCTGATCGCCGTGTCGATTGCCGTCGGTTCGCCGTCGTACATCAAGAATTACGTCTTCACCGGCAACCCCTTTTATCCCTTCTTTTATTCCTGCTTCGGCGGGAGGGACCTCACGCCCGCCCTCCTGGAACACCTGGCGAGCATCGGCGTCCTGGGACGCGAGGGCGTAGCCGGGAAGATAAAACTCTTTCTTGTTATTCCCTGGCAGCTCACGCTGGGGACCTGGTTCTACAGCGTATACGACAGCTACCTGATAGGGCCGATTTACCTCTGCCTCCTCCCGCTCCTCCTTCACCCCTCCTTCAGGCCATCCCGGCTGGACCGATATATCCTGCTCTTTTCGCTTCTCTACCTTGCCGGGTGGTTTTTACTGAGCCCGATGGTGAGGACCGCGTACGTTGTGTGGGCCCTCCTGGCGGTTACCGTCTCACGGATATGGTATGGGCTTCCGCGGGGCTTCGCGAGGGCCGCCGCGACTATCGCGTTGGTCCTCTGGGTTGTTTTCCAGCTGGGCGTCAATCTCTATGTCCAGCTCCCGGCCTACGGGGCCGCACTGGGGCTTAAGACGAAGAGGGATTATCTCAATGAAGTTCTCCCCTTCCAGAGCCAGGGTTACTTCCGCTGGTATGACGATTACGTCTGGATGAATGACAATCTTCCGGAGGGGAGCTATGTCCTGTGCACTTCGAACATGAACTATTACCTCGACCACCCGAGCCTCTCCCTGGAGTATTACCTCTGGCACACCTACGGCGGCGAAGACACGATTTTCAGGAAGGGTTACGGCGGCGACGACTGGCCGGCGCTTGCGGTCTCGCCCGAGAAGATGCTGGGGAGGTTCTCGTCCATGGGGATAACGCACATGTTTATCCTGAGCGGCCTGGATCCGGAATTGGGCCGGGATTCTCTGGATGACGCCCTGGCGTATCTCGAGGATATGGGGCTCCTGAAGAAGATATACGACCGGGGACGCGCCTCGGTCTATGAGATCGCGCGGGACGGATTGTTCTCTCCTCCCGATGAGGAAAGGCAGGGGATAGAGAAAATGTCCAATGTTCAATATTCAATGTTCAATGCTCAATCGTATTGTTCATGAAGAATATCCGCCTATACATTAAATATCTGTTCAGGGGAAGGGACGCGGACGAGGAACTCGTCCGCGCGCTCAAGAGGAAGAAGCGCGCCTACTGGGAACAGGTTGACTACGACTCCTGGCACAGGACGCTCAGGGGGACGTTTCAGGACGAGGTGGAGAAGAGGGCCCTGGGGAGGATCCCCGTTAAGAGGGGGGGAGTGATCATTGACGTGGGAGTGGGGTCGGGAAGGACTCTCGAGTTCCTGGAGGGGCGTGTTATAGGGAGCGACCTCTCGCTGACCCTTCTAAGTTCGGCTATGGAGAGGGCCGAGAAGCTGAAGAAGGAGTTCTATCCTATCGCGGCGGACAGCTCGCACTTGCCTTTCAAGGACGGGCGCTTCGACGTCGTCATAAGCTGCCGAATGCTCCAGCACGCTTTCAATTGGAGGGAGACGCTCGGCGAGATAACCAGGCTTGTGGATAGAGGAGGCGAGATGGTCCTTCTCCTCTACAACTCGTTTTCGGGATACGGGGTGGTGCGAAACGCTATCGCTGCTTATCACAACTTCCGCAACTGGGAAGCTGTGAGGGCTGGAAGGGAGCCGCCCTTCGAGTATTTCGGACACTTCAACACGCCGTTGGATATCAAGAGAGAGCTCATGAAGCTGGGTTTTACCGTCGAGGAAGTTAAAGGGGCCGGCCTCTTTCCCGTGGAGGTCTTCCCCGAAGGGGCCCTGCGGTTCCTCATGCCCCTTGCCCGCGCCGTGGAGCCGCTCGCAGGGGTATTCCCTTTCAGCCATATAAGCGGCCGGCTCGTTGTGCTGGCTAAAAAGAACGTGAAGCGTGAAGAGTGAAGCGTGAAGCGTACGTCACTTTCGCGTTAACGAAGCGTAAACACGACTCGTGAGTAGTACACAATGAGTTAGCTTATTTGATTTTAAGGTTTGAACATTGTTTGGTTATTGTACCTTGTATCTTGGTTATTATTGCTCTCGGGCTTAGCATTTCAATACTAGGGTTTGGCTAGCGTTATGAGCGGTGCCAGTTTTAAAGTTCGGCTTGTATTTTCCTGCTCCAGGGAGATGGAGTGGAAGGCAGAGTACGTCCTCTCCACGTTCCTGGATGTCATAGGCATTCCGGTTGCTCCTGAAGGCGGGGATCCGCGCCGATGTATCACTATCCGCTACGGGGCCATGCCGGCGGGGGGCGCGGAGGAAGAAGGCATTTTCATCAGGGCCTCATCGGAGGCGTCACGTTTTTTTTCTTCACGGCTGCCGCTGGACACGCGGGGAGTTCGACGTGTTTCCATAGGTTCCTTTAAAGACGTTCCCGACCTCTTTCCCCCGGCGTCGGGTCCCGCAGAAGAAGGGAAAAACATACTTGCCCATGATATCGTGGCGTCGGCTTTCTACTTCCTCTCAAACCGGGAGGAGGTCGGAGATGACAGGCGGGACGCCCACGGACGGTACCTCTACTCGCAGAGCACGAGTGCGAAGCTCGGCCTGGAGGGCTGCCCCGTGGTCGATACATACATCTCTATTCTCAAGGAAATGATACACGCCCTGTGCGTGAGAAGGGGAGTCGAGTTCTCCACCCGGCCCGCGTGGCCCGGGAGCAAGAAGTTCGCCCTTTGCCTGACTCACGATGTCGACTGCGTCCGCCGGTACTCCCTCTGCTCCTTCCGGCAGAAGTTCCCCGGCTTGAACTCGTTCTTTTTGCGCCACCCTCTCACGTGGGATATGCTTTATTCCGCCCAGAGGCTTTTCAATCCCGCCGTTGACAGGATCGACCCCTTCTGGGCCTTCAGCGATATCATGGCCATGGAGAAGAGCTACGGCTTCTCCTCGTCCTTCTACTTCCAGGCCGGAGGCACCTCCCCCTATGATACCGTCTGCTACCGGGCGGACGACGGGGACATACGCGCGGTGATGGAGGCCATCCGGGAGGCCGGCTTCGAGGTCGGCCTGCACGGCTCATACAATTCCGGCCTGAGGGAGGGGTTGATGAAGGAGGAGGCCGAAAAACTCACATCGCTGGCGGGGGAATTAACCGGCCATCGCCAGCATTTTCTCAGGATGGATCCCCACAGGTCATTCGGGATCTACTCGCGGGCGGGCATGCGGTACGACGCGACCCTGGGGTACGTGGACAGGGAGGGATACCGCAACGGGCTGAGCTTTCCGTTCAATCCCTATGACGCCGAGGAGGACAGGCCCTTCGGGATTCTCGAAATTCCCCTTACCGTTATGGAGTGGACTCTGACGCACTACAGGAATCTTTCGCCGTCCGACGCCTGGCCCGCGCTCAGGGCCTTGCTCGAGATGGGGAGGGAGCACGGCGGGTGCGTCTGCCTGCTGTGGCACGTCCACATGTTCTACTCCGCTCCTCTCCGCGATCTCTACAGGAAAGCGCTCGAGTGGGCGGCCGAACATAACGGCTGGGGAACCACCGCGGGGAGCATATACGAATGGTGGATCGAGCGCCGCCGCCGTTACGGCCTGGACTCCAATCTGCTATAATAGGTGAGCTGCTATCCGGCTGCCCCGGAATATCGAATTTACTGCAGAATTGCTCTGACGTAGTCTCGGTCAGACCCGGCCCCGGTCTTACCGGGGACGGGGGGACTGATAAATTAATGAAGCGAAGCGAATTAATTTATGCTTTGAATTACCCGGTGGAGTTTGTCCCGGAATCCGTCGACAAGACCGGCCTTGCCTACCACGTCTACAGCGAGAGGCTGTTTTTCTCGCTCATGACGTTCACCCGGGAGGGGCTGCCCGTCGTCGATTACCCCGGCATAGGCGTGCGGTGGAACCCGGCGTACGTGGCATGGTGGGCGCTCATGGGCGCGACGGCACAAGCCCTCGGGAAGGATAAGGGCGGGATAGAGAGGCTCAGGTCCGGGGCGCGGTGGCTTATCGAAAACGCGAAGGAGGGCGATAACGGCAGCGCTTGCTGGTTCTATTCATTCCGGTGGCGTGAGGGCCGGGCGGTGCTCGAACCGCCATGGATCTCCTCCATCTCCCAGGGACTCGGCATCAGCGCTCTCCTGAGGGCCTACAGGGAGAATGGAGATGGGGAGTATCTGGATACAGCGGTGCGGGCGGCCGTCCCTTTCTCGGTGGATATCGGGAAAGGAGGGCTCAGGAGCAGCTTCGGGGACGCGATCATGTACGAGGAGTACCCGGCGCGCCCCTGCTCGAGGGTCCTGGACGGCTCCGTCTTCGGCCTGCTGGGCCTTCACGATCTCTATCGCCGGACGGGTGACAAGGGACACCAGGAGCTGTTTTACACGGGCCTCGAAGGCATCGGGAAGAACATGGAATACTGGAACTACCGCGACAAGTGGAGCCGGTACGGAGCGCACCGCTATCTATGCAGCCCCATGTACAACAAGCTCAACAGCGTTCTCATGAAGGTCCTCCACGGGATAACGGGCGACGACCTCTTCAGGCGATATGCCGGTTATTGGGATCCTGAAAACATTTCCTTTTTTGACTCCGTAGAAATCAGAGCGGCCTCCTTCATGACGTTGAATCTCCTGCGCGCCAGGCTCATTAAGACTATGGTAGTGAGAGAAGAGAAATAACATTAAGATTGCCGGGATAACAAAATATAGGACGCAGATTATTTCAGATAGACGCAGATAGAAGAATTGTAATCTTGATGATCCTGTAAATCTGCGTCCAATTATTTATTGGAAATAGTAGGATTAATAGATATATATTTTTTGTAGCACTATGCAATCTGAAAGGAGAAAAATGAGGTGGGTGGCTGTAGTAGGGGCGAGGCCGAATTTCATGAAGATCGCCCCCATTTACCGGGCAGCGGTCAAGCACGAAGGGATAGAATTTTTTCTCGTCCACACCGGGCAGCACTACGACGGAGGCATGAGCGACGTCTTCTTCGACGACCTGGGGCTGCCGCAACCCGACATCCACCTTGGTGTCGGGTCCGGGACCCACGCCTCGCAGACGGGGAGGGTCATGGTTAAGTTCGAGGAGGCCGTCCAGGAGCACGGAGCCGACCTGGTCATCGTCGTCGGGGACGTGAACTCGACCCTGGCCGGCGCGCTGGTCGCCTCAAAGCTCCGTATCCCGCTGGCGCACGTCGAGGCGGGTTTCCGCTCATATGACAGGGACATGCCGGAGGAGATAAACAGGGTCCTCACGGACGCCGTCTCCGATTTTCTCTTCACCCCATCTGAAGAGGCGAGTTCAAACCTTCTCAAGGAAGGGATAGAGAAGGACAGGATCTTTCTTGTCGGGGACGTGATGATAGACAACCTCTTCGCGAACGCCGGTAAGGCCGCCCGCAGCGGGATCGGGAAGGAGCTCGGCGTGGAGAAGGGGGAGTACGCGGTCCTGACGGTCCACCGGCCGGCAAACGTCGACAGCCATGAGACGCTTTCCGCGATAATAGATGCGCTCCGTGAACTCTCTTGCAGGGTGCGGTTGGTCTTTCCTCTCCACCCGAGGACGGAAAAGATGCTCTCACGGCACGGCCTCCTGGAGGACCTTCGCGCGATAAGGAACCTGATCGTCTCACGGCCGCTCGGGGCGATGGATTTTCAGTGGCTGCTGACGAACGCCAGGCTCGTCCTGACCGATTCCGGGGGCGTGCAGGCGGAGTCGTCGGCGCTCGGAGTCCCCTGCCTCACATTAAGGGACCGGACCGAGAGGAACGAGACGGTGAAGCTCGGCACGAATGTTCTTGTGGGACTCGACGGGGATAGGATTATAATGGAGGCTGAAAAAGCGCTGTCCGGCAGCCGGCCTGAGCCCGCCAGGATATCGCTCTGGGACGGCAAGGCGTCCGAGCGGATCGTTGAGGCTCTTCTTGCCCGCCGGGACAGCGATAGGGGCGGATTCCGTTTATGAAGCTTACGGTTGTCATACCGGCGCACAACGAGGAAGAGGTGATCGGCGACACCCTCGAGAAGCTGGAGGCCGAGCTGGAGGTACCGCACGAGGTGGTCGTCGTGAACGACCACTCCACCGACAGGACGGCGGACGTCGTCAGGGAGGCGTCGAAAAAATGGCCGAACGTGCGGCTCGTCGACAACACCCTTTCGGGCGGGTTCACAAACGCCCTCAAGGCTGGCTTCAACAGCGTCGACGAGGGGGCAATCGCCACCATCATGGGAGACCTCTGCGACGACCCCAAGACGATAGAGGTGATGTACGGCAAGATCATGGAGGGGTACGACGTTGTCTGCGGCTCGCGGTACATGAAGGGCGGAAGGAAGGTCGGAGGCCGCCCCCTGCAGAACATGTTCTCCAAGTTCGTCGGCCTCTCGCTGCATCTCCTCACGGGACTCCCGACGCGCGATGTGAGCAACGCTTTCAAGATGTACCGGCGCGAGGTCGTCGCGGGCATGAACATAGAGGAGGCGGGCTTCGCCTCCTCCCTCGAGATCACCGTGAAGGCCTACGTGAAGAACTACCGCATCACCGAGGTGCCGACGACGTGGGTCGGAAGAACTAAAGGGGAGTCGAGCTTTCGCATTTTCAAGGTCTCGAAGAACTACATACGCTGGTACGTGTGGGCCCTCCTCCTGAGAAGATGGAGGTGCTGACAATGAGGCTCTCTTCTATTGCCGCACTTACTGCTCTCATTTTTTTTGCCCTAGTTCATCTCTGTTACCTCTCGACCCCGTTTGTCAGCGGCGAATTCGTATATAGTCGATACGCTGAAAAGCTGTTGACGGGCGGTATGGGCGAGGATCTGATGCACTTTCTCGAGCTCATTGCGAATCCGCTCTCGAGTCTTTATGTAATCGTTCCATTTCAGGTCGTACTCGGACCCTCCGAGTCGGCGGCCCGACTTCCCAGTTTTCTTTCCGGTATAGCGCTGGTTGTTTTTCTGGTTATTGCGGTCCGCAGAATCAAGGGGGCAAAAACGGCGGTGCTCGCGGCATGCATTATTCTTCTGAATCCAATGTACTGGTCGTGCAGCAGCCTGGCCTATACGGATGTACCATTTTGCTTCTTCTCCGGAGGGGGGCTGCTGTTCTGTATCCTGGCGCTCCTGTACGGCAGGCCCGTCCTCCACTGGCCGGCGGCCCTTTTTCTAGCACTGTCCGCCTTGATCAAATTCAACGGAGTGGTCTTCCTGCTCCTGGCAGCAGTTCTTGTAGTAGTTCATTTGGGGAGGGGTGGTTTCAAGTACCTGATACCCTATGTGATACTTCCAGTTGTCGTGGATTTTCCCGTATACTTGGTGATAGTGAGTAGGTACGGATTCCTCATCCATCCCCGCCTTAGCTTGCTGCATCGGCCGCGGCTGGATATGGTATATATCTACTTTCCTGCCTACTTACTATGGCTCGGTCTCTTCATGGGACCACTTTTACTTCTTCCCTGCTGCAGGGTTTTGGCCTCGATCAGGAGGAAGACCATATCTCTGATTTTGGCAGCGGGGCTGTTATTGATTTGCGCGTTGTTTTGTCTGTCCGGTTGGGGCGATGGATATCTCGCCAGGCTGCATGAAATGGGGGAGTACGAGATGAACATAGGGTGGTTTGAGCTCCTGCTGGGGGATAGGGCATTCACTCTGTGTATCGTGCTTATTCTGGCCCTTTCCGCTGTGGCGTTCGTGGATATTATTGCATGGATGAGGAGGGGGAGCGCGAACCTCTTTTTGGGTATATGGCTTATATCCGTTTTACTCATCGGTTCGGTATCGCGTCCGGCAAACAGGTACCTCCTTTTTATACTCGTTCCTCTAGCCGTATACCTTGCGGATATTTTTGCCTCTCTGGATGACCGGTGGAGGATACGATGGCCCCTCAGGGTGTATTTCGTCACCTCGCTGATTCTCCTTGCTCTCGTGTGCTTTGTTACCACCAGCTTCTGGATCGGCGCCAGGGGCTCTGCTTCAGCCGAAGCCGTGAGGTATGTCACCGAGCATCGGCTTTCACCCGCCTATCTGGACTGGCGTGTGACTTCACATTCGCGTTATCTGGCGGATGAGTCCCTTCTCACCGGTGACGAGGTCCGCGCGAGATATCTCGTTGTCGGGCGGTTTGCCGGCGAGGAAGCGAGGGGGGGGAGCGTCTTATTCAGCCGGGGAGTGAGCCTTATGGGAAGGCCGGTTGTTGTATATGAGGTTATCGAAAAAAATGAGTAAGAGAGCCGAGAGAACCAGCGAAGTGTATAAAGATGTCAGGGATTTCTACGATGGATATGGCTGGAAAAGCGCTGAGAAAAACGATTGTTATCAGGCCGAGGTTTTACACGAGCATCTTAATGAAACAGCACGGGCGTATATGAAGAGTAATGAAATGCGTTATAGCAAGTACTACGGTGACGGCGGTCGATTGTTTTTGGACGCCGGCTGTGGCGCTGAACCCAGGAGGGAAATGTCGAGTGCCTTCGCCAAGTGTGTGTGCGCTGATGTCTCATTAGTCGGGCTTAAGGAGAGCAGAAAGAAACTCAAAGATTCCGGCCTATACGTGGTTGCAGACCTGGCGGCGCTGCCTTTCAAGAAGAAGAGTTTTGACGGGATCCTGGTTTCTCATTGCGTGTACCACATCGATAAGGATTTGCAGCCTTTGGTTATACGGGAGTTGTACAAGCTTGCCAAGCCAGAGAAAACCATTTTGATATTCTATGCTTCAAATCGCAATCTCGTTTCTGTGTTTCAAGCAGTTGGAATCAAAACATATAAATTGGTCATGCTTCTACTCAGGCTGGTGAGGCGCAAGAGGGTGGAGGATGAAAAAACGCCCCCGCCTTTATATTACTACATCCACAATCCCTTCAAGTTGACCAGGGCTTTTGATGAGGTTGATATCACGTGCCTCAGAATCCTCACGAGGTGGGAGACGACGGCCCTGGCAAAGCTCAAGCTGTTGAAGCTTGTTGTGCCCCTTTTATCTTTTTTAGAAAGGAAGTTCCCGCATTTGATGCTGTATATAGGGAAATACGTAACCATACGGATACGCGCGCAATAGCTTGTTCTTGCATGGAAGTTCAGACAGGACGGTGATACCGGCGTGAAAAAAGTATTGGTAGTCAGTCATGCATTTCCCCCCACCGGCGGAGGGGGCGTTCAGCGCGTGAGCAAGTTTGTGAAGTACCTGCCGCGGTTCGGTTGGAAGCCGGTCGTCCTCTCGACGCGGCCCGGGTATTACCCCCTTCAGGACGAGAGCCTCCTGCGGGATATTCCTTCGGACGTCAGGGTGGAGAGGACTTTCTCGCTGGAGCCGGGGCGAGGGTCCCTGGCCGTCAGCGCGAGGGCGAACGCTCCGGGGCGCACAGGTGGACCGGCAGGGTGGATAATCAGGGCCTCCATCGACTGGCTCTTCATTCCCGACAAGAGCATCGGCTGGGTTCCGTTCGCGGTGCGGGCAGCGCGGCGGATCATCTCGGAGGAGAGGCCTGAGGCGATATTCGTCACGGGAAATCCCTTCTCGTCGTTCCTCGTCCCCTTCCTGCTGCGCGGGTCCGCCCGCCTTCCGTACGTCCTGGATTTCAGGGACGCATGGACGCTCGAGCCGTACAGGAGGCGGTATCCCCCTTGGCGTGAGAGGCTCGAGTCGCGTCTGGAGGAGAGGATACTCGGCCGCGCCGCGGCGGCCGTGATGGCGACGGGACCGATGACCGAAGCGTACGCCGCACGCTACCCTGCGGTCTCGGGGAGGCTAAGGACGATAACGAACGGCTACGACGAGGACGATTTCGCGGGAGTGGGGCCGCGTCGCGGCGAGCGGTTCACCTTTCTCCATTCCGGAAGCCTCTACCGCTCCTTCAGGCGGCCGGACGGCTTCCTGCGGGCGTACCGGCGTGCCCTGGATGAAAATCAGGACATGGTGAAGGGTTCCCGTGTAGTCTTCGTGGGAAACACGCCGGTCGAGCTGGAGGGGCTCATCGACGAACTCTCCCTCAGGGACAACGTGCTGGTGCTCGGCTACCTGCCCCACCGGGAGGCGCTGCGGCACGTGCTCGGGGCCGACGCCCTGGTCCTCATCTGCGGCTCCGACAGGATGGAGCAGTCGGGGAAGGTCTTCGAGTATGTGCGCGCCGGAAAGCCGGTGATCGCCGTCGCGCGGGAGGACGGCGCCGCCGCGGAGGTCGTCCGGGAGTGCGAAGGGGGCGCCGTAGTGCCGAACGACGGTGTCGAAGAGATAAAGGCGGCCGTGGTGGGTTGTTTCAGGGGAGAGATTGGAGGGGGGACGGACGGGCTGAAGAGGCAGCGGTATTCCAGGGAGAACCTCACGAAGAAGCTGGCGGAGATTTTCGATGAAGCGGTCTAAGCGCATATTCTGTATTCTTGTCCTCGCCCTGCTTGTTAGACTCCTCATAGCGGGCTTTACGTGTCCCATCAGCGGAGACGGGATAACCTATATCGGCTTCGCCCGTTCGCTTATGGAGGGGGAGTATGCGATACCTTTCTTCGGTTACCGCTGCATCCTCTATCCCCTGATGATTATCTTCTTCAGTCCCGTCTCGCCGGACATCGTCGCGGCGGGGCAGGCTGCCTCGGTAACGATGGGCGTTATGACCGTTCTCCTGGTCTATCTCTTCGGGAGGAGGCTCTTCGACGAGAGGGTGGCGGAGACCGCGGCCCTCCTCGGGGCGGTCCAGCCGTACATGTGCCGCTACTCCGGGGATGTCCTGACGGAAACGACGTACACATTCTTCTTCTTCCTGGCCGCGTTCCTCGGCCTGGGGGCCGTTAAGAGGGGCCGGGTTCGCGACTTTCTGCTCGCTGGTTTCGCCGTGGCTATCGCCTATTTCGCGAAACCCGAGGGGCTCGCCTTCCTGGTCTTCTTGTGGCTCTGGATCCTTGCCGGTTTGAAAAATGCGAGGTTCGGCAGGAGGCTGCTGCTCGTGGGCGTCTCCTCGCTCTTTGTCGGTCTTCTCCTGGTTCCCCAGATGTACGGCTACTACCGCCTCACCGGCAGGGTGACGGTCAGCGAAAAGTTCGCCGGCTCGGTACGGCTGGGCCAGGTTGAGGATGCCGAGGAGATGTTCTATGATCCGGAGGGCGCCTCGAGCCGGGATTATACGCCCCCGTTTTTCCAGGTCTCCTATTACGCTCACGCCGTGGTGACGTTCTTCGAGCTTTTCGTCAAGCTCCTCGAGTCGGGCCCGGTCATCGTCGCCCTCTTCGCCATCGGCCTGCTTTTCAGGCGCGGCAGGAGCTTCTCCCGGGAGGAGAGATACATCGCCTCCCTCCTCGTCTTCTTTTTCGTGGGTTTCTCCTTCATCCGTCCGAGCAAGAGGTTCCTCATTCCCCTCCTCCCGTTCTTTCTCTACTGGTCCGCCATGGGCTTGAACGCCATCAGCGATGCAGCGGGCAGGAGATGGAGGGGCGCCGTATCCGCGGCCGTACTGGTTCTTATGCTGGTGGTTACGTTCCGGCAGGCCCGGAGGGTGGATTACCGCTGGCGCTGGAGCCCCGAGGAGAGGGCCGGACTGTGGCTGAAAGAGAACTCGCCGCCGGGGCCGCGGGTCATATCGAGGAAAGGCTGGGTCGCCTTCTACGCCGGCGGGGAGAGGCTTAATCTCCCACTCACTTACGATGAGCTTCTCATGAGCTCGAGCGAGAACGGGGCGGATTACTTCGTATTCAGGGAATCAAGGCTGAAAAGAAAGCGCCCGGAAATGATAGATAGGATAAGTCCCGCTGATATGGAGATCATCCATACAGAGCGGGACGGGGAAGACTCAATCTTGATTTACAAGTTCCGGAAGGATCAGGTTATTTTCCTTTAATCCTGGCAAGTACCTTCCTTGCCTCCATGGACCACCCGGAGTTCGGGCCGATCTTAAGGGCCTTCTTCAACGCGTCTTGGGCGGATTCAATATTTCCAGCCCTGTAATAGGCCATTCCCAGGTGATACAGGGTATCCGGGTTTGAAGGACGAATCCGGTCGCTTCTCTCCAGTAAGGCAACACCCTTCTTATAATTTCCATTCTTGTAATAGATCCATCCGAGCGTGTCGAGAATGGCGGGATTGCCCGGCTCTAACTCCCTCGCCCGCAGGGAGAGATCAAGCGCCTCGTCCATGCGCCCTTCGCGCTCGATGTATAGGTAAGACAGGTTGTTTAAAATTTCAGGACAGTCGGGGTGAAGCTTCAGTGACTCTTCGTACACGGCCATGGCTTCCGCGGTATCAGCTATTTTCATGTAGCTGTTGGCAAGCAGGATGGATGCGCGCAATGATTGCGGATCGGTCCGGAGGGCTTTCCTGTACATGGATATTGCCTCTGCATGGTCTCCCCTCCCCTGGAAGAGGAGACCCAGTGAAAGATACGCGGGGATATAATCCTCGTCTAACTTCAGTGCTCTTTTAAAACTCTCCTCGGCTTTACGGTTTGCGCCCTTCGCCGAGTGGAGCCCCCCGATTTCAACAAGGAGGGAGGGGCTCTCCCCCTTCCCGCCGGTCAGGATTTCGCACATTTTCAGCCCTTCTTCAGTTCTCTTTTCCCTCCGGCATACCTCGCAGAGAGAAGCGAGCACTTCCTCGAAATTACCGGAGGACGAAACGGCTCTGTCGAATTCCACCTTCGCTTCCTGGGTTCTGTTCATGCGGAGACAGGTAAGGATTAAATAACAGCGTGAGATCGTGTCCCCCGGTTTTCTCTCCAGGAGTTTTTGCAGGTCGCCCACGGCGTGGCTCAAGCGGCCCATACGGAAGTTCGCGACTGCCTTGGCCCGTCCGGCTTCAGTTTCATGCGGCCTGCTCTTGAGAACGCGCGCGCTCTCCCTCAGGGCTTTCTTGTTATTGCCTTGAGCGAGGTAAATTAACGCGAGGAGGGAGCGTGTCTTAGTGTTGTCCCCGGAGATTTCAAGGGTTCTCTTTGCTTCCCGGGCGGCGTCCTCAAGCTTTCCTGCGCGGTAGAGGGAAAGAGAAAGCCCGTACCTTGCCGGTTCGTCCCGCGGAGCGGATTTCAAGATATTCTTAAATTCGTCGCAGGCGCCCAGTGTATCCCCTTCTTTCAACAAGAGCTGGGCCTGGAGCAAAGAAAGCCCGTACCTTGCCGGTTCGTCCCGCGGAGTGGATTTCAAGATATTTTTAAATTCGTCGCAGGCGCCCAGTGTATCCCCTTTTTTCAGCAAAAGCTGGGCCTGGAGCCTCGACCCCTCCACCCTGGTAGGGTCGACCTTGAAAAGCTTCTTCACGCATTCGGCAGTTCGATCGACATTCCCCGCCGCCAAGAAAAGCTCTCCCAGCTTGAGAATAAGGTCGTAATCCTCTGGAAGGTCCGCAGCCTCTCCTTCCTGCTTGATGTAGGTTCTAGCCATGCCCGTGATGGCCGGCACGAATCCCGCCGATGAGCGGGTTGCGCGGCTGTAATATTGCCTGGCTTCTTCCATTTTACCTGTCTCTTCCAGGGCGAGGCCGAGGAGAAGGCTGATTAAAGGGTTCTTCTCATCAATCGCCTCGGCTTTTTTGAACTCCCGTATGGCTTCATCGAAATTCCCTTCAGCCTCACGGATCTGGCCGAGGCCAATCAGGGGAAGGGGGTTGTCCGGGTCTTTCCGGGCTGCCCGGAGGAAGCACTCCCGTGCTTCTTTCAGTTCGCCGGCAGTCCTGTGAATGTCTCCCAGTACTATGAGCGGCCCCGCGCTGTCCGGAACCTCATTCACGGCTTTCATGCACCGTCTGACGGCCTTCTCATGCTCTCCGGAGAGCCTGTATAACCCTGCGACCTGTTTAATGATACTTACGTTTGCCGGCTGGATAGAGCAGGCTTTCTCCATTTGCTCTATAGCTTCATTGTAAGCGCCCTGGCTCGCGAGAAGACGGCCCAGCAACAGGTACCCGTGAACGCGGTCCGGGTTCTGCTGGATCAACTTCCTGAAATATTCTTTCGCCCTGTCGTTATCTTCCATTCCGGCATAAGCACTTCCCGCAATTACAAGCGCCTCGCCGGCATCTGCATGTTCCCGCAAGACCTTCCCGCAGGTGCTCAGGGCTTCCCGGTATTTTTTCTCCCTCAACAGTATCCAGGCAAGAAGGATGTTTGCCTCGCGGAACTCCGGTTTAAGGGCCAGCGCCTTCTTGGCGTGCTCACCTGCTTGCTCGAGCATGCTGGCACGCGCGTTTGCCTGCGCCAGGACTAAATAGGATCTTGCCGAGTACGGCATCTTTTCAGATGCTTCCTCGATATGCTTCACGGCTTCATCCTGTTTTCCCCGGAACAGAAAGAGTCTTCCAAGGGCGACTTCCGTCAGCCAGCTCTCGGGAAATTGATTTTTCAGCTCTTCAACGACTATCTCCGCTTCCTTTACTTCGCCGGTATCCAGAAGAAGTATGCAAAGGGAGTAAAGGGTCGTGATGTTCTTCGGCTCTATTTCCAGTGCTTTCCTGTACTCTGCCTTTGCCTTTTCGGGGTTGCCGGAGAACCGGTAGTACTCGGCGAGCGCGATGTGCCCCCTCGAACTTTCGGGATCTATGCGGACAGCGGCTTCAAATTGCTCCTCCGCCTTCGCCCGCTCTTTCCTGATCATGTGGAACGAGCCCAGTGCGATCCGTATATCGGGCCCGGCCGGGCAGGCCCGCGTACCCTCGCGAAGTATTTCTTCTGCTATGTCCGGCTGGCCGAGTTTTGAATGGATTTCGGCACCGATAATATAGCCGGACGGTTCACCCGGACTCATTTTGACAAGCTTCTCCGCCTCGTCCCGGGCCTTGCTCCATGCTTCCTGCCCAACCAGGGCGAGGACGAGGACGCGCTGAAGGTGGAAGCTGTCGGGTTCGGCCAGAAGAAACCCCCGTGTTTCCTCAGCGACCCTCTCGTAATTTCCCACTCCGAGCATGAGCTCCAGTGCCTTATCGCGCGCATCCTTCGTGTTTCGGTTAAGCCGGTATGCGCGTACCATCTCTTCGAAAGCCCTATCGATATTGCCTTTCTCAAGAAGCATCAATCCCATGCGGTAATGGGCGAGTGATGATTCCGGTTCTGTCTGAATTATCTTCGAGTAAAGCTCCATGGCCTTGTCCATCTCGCCATCCTCGTACGCCTTGCCCGCTTCGTTGGCCAACTCCCTGTCCCGTGACTTTTCGAGGCGGCGGCCGGAAAAATAGACTGCGGCAAAGACGATCAGGCAGACCGCGCTTATGAGAATAACGGCTCTCATGGCGCGGTAGAGGTTGTTTACCGTTTTCTGCCTCTGGAACTGTTTCCGGTGGCTGGAGCTCATCACATATTTTTATATATTATGAAGATTCTCAATGCAATGAATTTATTCCGGGTTTTTTATTGCCTCCTGAAGAGGATTTAGATCGAGGCAGCTTACGGCCTTAACCACAAAGTTGTTGACAATATGGGGCGCAATGAATTACTAATATACAATAAGGGAACAGCTCATGGTCAAGCGGCGCAATAATAGCGGGTTGATGCCAAACAGCTCTCGCGGTTTTGACTGCAGGCGGATCCTCGTGGATATGAACGTTCCTTGCGGTCTTTCCGACCTCATGAACATGATGGGTGAGAGCGAGGAGATGCTTCGGCTCTACGAGCTCGTCGGGAAGGTCGCCGCCACCGATTGCACAATTCTCATCCAGGGTGATAGCGGCACGGGCAAGCAGCTCATCGCACAGGCTATCCATTACATGGGCCGCCGCCGCGGGAAGCGTTTTATCCATGTGAGCTGCGGCGCCCTTCCCCCCACACTCATTGAAAACGAGTTCTTCGGCCACGATAAGGGGGCTTATACGGGGGCGGCCTCCCAAACGGAGGGGAAGGTCATGGCGGCGGAAGGGGGGACGCTCTTTCTCGATGAAATCGGCGACATCGACCTCGTCCTCCAGCCGAAGATTCTCCGCCTCCTGGAGGAAAAGAAGTACGAAAGGCTGGGCGGAACGGAAACTTTTTCCGCCGATATTCGTTTTATTGCGGCAACGAACAAGGACCTGACCCGGATGGTCTCACGAGGCCGGTTCAGGGAAGACCTCTATTACCGCCTGAAGGTGATTTCCATTTACCTCCCCCCCCTCCGGCAGAGAAGGGAGGACATACCGGCAATAGTAAATCACTTTATTGAAAAGTACGAAGCCATTTACAAAAAGGAAGTGAAGGGGGTCACCCGGAAGGCTCTCGGCTTTCTCTCGAAACACGACTGGCCGGGAAACGTGCGCGAACTTGAGAACGTTATCGAGAGAGCCATCGTACTCACGGATAATTCCCGAATACGCATTGACGACGTTAAGTCCCAGCTCTGGGAAACGGAAATATCCCGCGTCCGGGGAAAAGTAGAGACAGGCAAGCTCTACGAAGTGGAGAAGAGACTTATTCTTGAAGCCCTGGAGAAATGCGACTGGAATCAGAGCCGGGCGTCGGAGCTTCTGGGCGTTACCCGCAAGGTACTCCGCACGAGGATTGCCAGGTACAACCTATCCAGGCCCCGCCGCTGCTGAGAACGGCGGTCTGTTTGTAATAAGGGCTCGTAAACTCGTTGTGTTGAGTTGCATCATTCGCTCCCGGTCGTAGTCCCTCTTGTCAGCCTGAAACTTGCGAAAGGACTTTATCCCGCTTTCCATGCTCTTTGTCAAGTTTAATATCTTGCTTGAACTTGAGCATGCTCGGAGTAGTTATCAGGAAAGTATTGGCCCTTAAGGGACTATATTTTGGCCCATAAGGTAAGCTTTCCCGCGGGTTATCATTATGTAAAGAGTTGCGGAACTTGCCAGTATAAAAGTTATCTTCTCACTATTGGTTTGTGTTGAACAAGTTATGGAAGCGTGTCTTCGCCGGCAAATATAGCCATGACAATTGGCATTGAATTTGCTGTAATAAGTACAACGTGTAGTGTGTAAAAAACAATGCTCGGAGGTTCAAACCATGAAAATTTTTATACATGCAATTACAGTGTTGGTGTTTGTTGCTCTTGTTTCCGTCCCATCACTTGAAGCCGATACGTACTCCGTTGCGGGAGACACGGGAGACGTGGCCTTCACGGGGTTCACCGATTACAACCATGCCAGCATCGGCCTCCAGACCACGGACCAGGTCAACGGTCTGTCCGCCGGCAATGACCCGATCCCAGCACTGGACTACTCGTCATTTCTCTACTACCTGTATTTTTCCGTCAACCCGGGCAGCCAGGGTGTAGACGGGACGGGCGTGAATACACGTTACAACCTCCCCTACGAGGACGAGGAGGAGTGGCTCTATGAAAGCGTCCACGAACTACCCCCCCCTCATTGGAATGACAGTAACGCGGTGTACGATCATGTCACGCCCGGCCAGGACCTCGACGGCTACGAGTTCTGTACGCTTGGCACGGGAGACCGCATCTACTTCACCATCGCCTCGGGGGGGAGCATTGCCGACGATATAATATGGACAGCCATAATAGGCACGCCTGCATCGCTGACTCAATACGCGGATGCGACCGATCTGTGGCTCCAGGCCGGGGACGACCTGGACGCGATCTCCGTCCAAGATTTCAACCTAGACGGCGTCTACGACGCGGAGGACCGGATTCTCTTCTCCCTCACGTCGGGGTCGCCGAGCGCGGCCAGCGGCGCCACCATCTACTCGCCGGGCTCGCTGGGCTTGGTCGTTGTCGCCAACCCGAGCGACATCGGACTCCTGAACGGCGACAATGTGAACGCGCTCGAGGGTGGTGTACCGGAGCCGTCGACTCTCCTTCTCATGTCCACGGCATTGGTCGGCCTCCTGGCCGCACGCAGGAAGCGGAAGAGTTAATCACATAATAGAATCATGTCTTTCGGAGGGGGCACGGTGCCCCCCTTTTTTTGGTGAATTTCCAGGTGATCGCCGCCTTCCGACATAGGTGATACTATGAGTCCTCCTCGATTCCTTGCGACGGTCTTTCTTGCGGCCGCTCTTTTATTAACGGCGGTCCGAGTCGTGGGCGAAGAGACGGGGGCGAAGGGCGCCGCGGCTGGCGGAAAAACCGCCGAGGCATTCAAGAATGAGGCGAAGGCCTCCTACGACGCGGGGAGGTACGACGAGGCGGTGGTCCTATTCGAGAAGGCTGCTGCTGCCGAGCCGGGGGACGCCTCGATCTGGATCGACATAGGCCTGGTTCGCCTCGCGCAGAAAAATCCGGAAAAGGCGGAGGCCGCCTTCAGGAAAGCCCTCGAGGTCGACCCCAAAAGCGCACGCGCCCGTCTCAATCTCGGCGTCATTGCTTTGAACGGGAACGACTATAAAGAAGCGGAGGCAGAGTTCAAGAGCGCGATTCAGCTCAAGCCTGCGTGGCCCGAGGCAAGGGCCAACCTGGGAGGGCTGTACCTCAAGCAGGGGAAGAAGGAAGAGGCGATGAAGGAGTTCCATGCCGCCCTCGAGGCGGCCCCAAAGTTCCTCATTGCACTATACAATATGGCTGTCCTGCACAAGCAGAACGGGGACTGGGGAAAGGCGGAGGAGATTTACAGGCGGATACTGGAGATAGA
>JAVCDC010000023.1 GCA_030765135.1 Candidatus Tritonobacter lacicola
GAGCAAGGATCAATCCACAACAACCTGGCTGTACAACCATTTTGCAGGGAAATTTTTCGGATGCCGCAACGATCAGGATCTGCTCAAGTTCAAGAGGGAACTGGAGAGCACTCCCTTATTCAAAAGGGGACAGATACTATCAAGAACCGACCGGGTCCATTTTTTCGTGGATGATTTCGGTAAGTTCATGGCAGTAGCCTGGATGATTCTTCTCTATCCCGAAGTTCACAAGTACACCCTGCGGCAGAGGGAGGAGATCACGGAATTTGTTTACAGGAAGTTCTGGTTAAAGAAAAAGCCCCTGGTGCAGATGCAGAATCACCTTGTGCTTTACAGGGGAATCGGTTTTAAGGGACTAATTTAGGTAAGGAGAAAACTTATGAGCGATAAGGACACGAAAGAAATAAAAGAGATCTATGTTGACTCGAACAACCTTTACCGGGAGGAGAATTTCACCGATCTCAAGGTGGCTTCGATCAGGCGGCTCATACCCGTGAAGCCCGACGGGTCGGACGACAAGAGCCGCGCGCCGATCTTCATGGGACAGGCCAGCATGATGACGGGGGCGGGCCCGCTGCCGATCCAGTTCCCCCTCGATGCCAACAACTTCAAGGAGGCCATGGATAATTTCCCGGAAGCGGTCAAGAAAGCCGTTGAAAAAATGATAGAAGAGGTCAAAGAGCTGCAGCGCAAAGAGGCATCCCGCATCATAGTGCCCGGCGAGGGGCCGGGCCCGGTCAAGCTTGACTGATTATTGCGGACTTTCAGCGGGGAAGGCACGCGGCAGCCAAACGGCTCGATTTTTGAGCGAAGGGGGCTAAATGAAATACTCACAGGCCAAGCAGGGCCGGACTTTCGTTATACGCCTCGAGGACGGAGACATCCTTCATGAAAAAATCGAGCAGCTCGCACGCGACCAGTCAATCGGGGCGGCCGCTTTGATCATCGTCGGGGGGGCAGACGAGGGCAGCAAGCTCGTTGTTGCGCCCGAGCACGGACGCGCGAAACCCATATCGCCTATGGTTCATACACTCGACGGCGTCCACGAGATCGCGGGCGCCGGAACGCTCTTCCCTGACGACGAAGGCAATCCCGTGCTGCACATACACGCCGCCTGCGGCAGAAGAGATTCAACCATAACCGGCTGCGTCCGCGCAGGAGTAAAGGTCTGGCACGTCCTGGAGGTCATACTCTTTGAGCTGGTAGATACCACCGCGGTCCGGGCACTTGACCCCGAAACCGGTTTCAAGCTCCTCGAACCGTAACGGCAGCTCCGCAAAAAACAGACCGCGAAAGACACGAAAAAAACGTGAAAAGTCTCCTGCTAGCAGCGCTTATATTCGCGTGCGGTTCGATTTCACCTCCTCCCGCCGCGGCGGATGAAAACACCCATCGCGAGGAGCTGGAAACGCTTCTCGAGCTTTTCGACATGGAAGACAAGTCCGGCGAGTCGATCGACCAGATGGTGACCCTTCACATGCAGCAAGACCCCCGGCTCGGACCATATACAGGCGTGCTGAGGAAATTTTACGAAAAGCACATGAGCTGGGACAGCCTGAAAGACGATTTTATCGCCATTTATATGGAGGAGTTCTCCGAGGAGGAGATCCGCGAGCTCATCGCTTTCTACAAAACGCCGGTCGGACGCAAGGCCATAAAAAAGATGCCCCTTCTCAGGGTAAAATGCGCCCGGATAGGCGAAGAGCAACTATTGAAAAACCTGGCCGAGTGGCACCGGATGCTCCAGGAAGAGACCGAAAGATTGAAGAAGCTCCAACAATGAGAAACTTTCTTTTAACCGCGCTCATATTCAGCGCATGTCTTCTTTCACCGTTCAATGCAACGGCGGACGAAGCCACCCACCGGGAAGCGGTGAAAATACTGTTCGAAGTGCTGGATATGAAGGAAGCACACAAGCAGGGGATGGTACAGATGCTGGCCATCCAGATACAGCAAAACCCCCAGCTCGGCCCTCTTCAGGATGTTCAGAAAAAGTTCTTCGAAAAATATATGAGCTGGGAGAGCTTACAGGACAAATTCACCGCTGTATTCATGGATGAGTTCTCGGAAAAGGAGATCCGCAAGTTGATCGACTTCTACCAAACGCCCACGGGGCGAAAAACTGTAACAAAGATGCCCGTACTCCTGTCGAAGGGGACCATGATACAAAGCCGTAGATTGAGTGAAAACATGCCGGAACTGCAGCAAATGATCCGGGACGAAATGGCCAGGAGGAAGGCGGGGTCCGGCAACTAAGAAGCCGTTCGGACTTCACGGAGGGTCTCCCGGCGCAAAGACGGGTAGGGAAGAAGCGAAAGGAGAACTTTGGGCAGGTTTGATTCCGGCGCAACCTATAAAAAGAAGCTCTTATTACTGGGTTGCAGCACAGTAATAGCCCTGGTTACGGCAGAGCTCCTGGTCCGTCTCCTTTTCCCCCATGTCCGCGGAACCCACCAGCACCCCAGCAGCATCTGGCGCGACGACTTCCTGTCGCATGATAGGCTCGGCCGACACCACCCGTTGCTGGGCTGGACGCTCCGGCCGAACGAGGAGACGGTCAACCGGGGATGGGAGTTCGAACACGTTATCCGGACAAACTCCCGCGGCTTCAGGGACGAAGAGGTCCCCTATGAACGCCGCCCGGACATCCGGCGCATTGTGCTGCTCGGGGACTCCTTCGGAATGGGCGACGGGGTCGAACGGCAACAATCATTCGCGGAACTGCTGGAAAATCTTCTGCCGAAAACAGAGGTAGTCAACCTCTCTGTGAGCGGGTACGGCACGGACCAGGAACTGCTGGCGTACGAGACGGAGGGGAAGAAATACAGGCCGGACATAGTGCTGCTGGCGTTTACGAGCGCGAATGATTTCCAGAACAACGTATCGAAACAGCAGTACGGACTCGGCAAGCCGCACTATGAATTTGCCGGCGGGAAAGTAAAATTAAGGGGCGTTCCGGTCCCGGAATGGCCGGCCGGCAAAATAAGCGATGCCACTGATACGAAAACCCCATCCCCATTCCCGGCCCACGATTTTCTCGACGCGAACAGCGCGCTGTACGCCCTGGCGTTCGACAGGATTTCGCGGGTACCGTCAATAAGGAGACGGTGGGAAAAAACAGAATTACTCTACACCCAGGTAGAGGCGTTTTATGCAGGTCAAGTCAGCATCTTTAACACCGGGCCATCTCCCCAGCTTGCTTCCGCATGGCAACTGACCCTTGGATTGCTGGAGAAATGGCAAAAGGAAGCGCTCGAGGAAAACGCGCAACCGGTGCTCCTGCTGGTCCCGTCCCACCTGCAGGTTTACCCGGAGATATGGAACCGCGCGGCCCGGCAATATGATTTACGGCCTGAAGATTTTAACCCGCGATACCCGAACGACCGTTTGAAAGAGTTCTGCAAGGCGCGAAATCTCGCCGTGATCGATTTACTGCCGGACTTCCGGTCGGCGGCTGATGCCGGCAAGTCACTCTACTATAAGAGGAACCCGCACTGGAATCGGGAAGGACATTATCTTGCGGCGAAGGTGATCGCAAGGGAGCTGTCCGGGAGGGGCTGCCTGGATAAAAAAAATCCCTTATAAGACAGGTATACACGGAGTTTCCCCTCCAGGAGGGGAGAGGATTCATTGGATCGAGACAACAAATCTACTACGATTATTTCCTCAAAGAGGACGCGGGAGTCCTAATGAAAACGGGGGAAGACCAGAGATATACCCCTTCGAACACCCGGTATCATCTGGTAGGATAGGACGTATTGGATTCGATGAGCGGGGCAATACTAACTATCGGGAGCGCTAAAGAATGATCAGCAGGTTCTACAGGGTCGTGTTTCTCCTATCCATTGGGGCTGCACTGTCCGGCTGCAAAAGCACGCACCCATCCCCGGGATTTCACCTGGGGGAAAATACCGGTAAGCTGCCGCCCGGCGTCCCCAGACGCGTGGGCGTAGCCTTATTCGCGGGCGAATCTCCGATCAATCAACAGGCGTCGGACCAGTTAACGGCGGGGCTGCTGAATCTTGGATTTGACGTAATAGAAAGAAGTAACTTCCAGGCAATCATCGATGAGCTGGAGATAAGCAGCTCGGATGTAATTTCGGAGCCGACAAGGGCTGAACTGGGAAATCAACTGGCCCTTGAAGCGATTTTCACCGGCAGCGTAACGGGCGAGGAGAGTACGTTCTGGATCGACTCCCACATAAACGTCAAACTGGTCGATATCGATACGGGACGAATCATATGGGCCACCACCGCTCAAGATCCCCGGAGCAGGATATCCCGCAGGAAAGTCCGAGGCGACGTGAAAACCTCGATTACATACTCCGTGAACGAGGTTTTAAGGCAGCTAAAGGAGGCTTTAGACAGAAGAACGGCTTCGGGAGAAGAGGTGAAGGAATTATTCAACGGAGGCACCTAGCCAGGCCAAACCGGTGAACGGCAGGACGGCTCGCATACAACCCGGTTAAATCGTTCAAATCACTATTAGAAAGGATGGATCTATTCGGTGTTGTCGTCCTGGCCATGGTGACCTAACGGCATGAATGACCTTGAAAAAATTCCGGGAATCGGCCCCAAGCTCGCCCGCTCACTGAGAGATCTCGGGTTCAGCCGCGTCGAAGATCTTCGAGACCGCGACCCGGAGCATATATATAGGGAGCTTTGCAGGCTCCGGGGAACTCACATAGACAGGTGCGTCCTGTATACTTTTCGCTGCGCCGTCTACTTTGCGAGTAATTCAGTGCATAATCCCGAAATGCTCAAGTGGTGGAACTGGAAGGAAAAGAGGTGAGTTTGGACGGCAGAATCATTTGATTTTCCACCGAGGGAACGGTCATCTTAAACCCGGGATTATTAAACCAAGACGGGGCGAAAGCGTTATACTATCAAAGTAACAGCCCAGATCCTAAATTTACGAGCGAAGCGAGCCAATTTATAAGGAGGTGATTATGTACTGTCCGGCATGCGGGAAGAATCTTCAACAAATGGTTGTTGGCGGGGTCACTCTTGATGTATGCGAGGGCGGCTGCGGCGGCATATGGTTTGATAATTTTGAATTGAAAAAGTTCGACGAGCCCCATGAATCGGCAGGAGAAGAGCTCCTGGATATCAAAAGGGATGAAAGCGCCAGAGTCGATCACAGTAAAAAACGCAACTGCCCCAAATGCGCAAACATAATAATGCAGAGGCATTTCTTTTGCGTTAAACAAGAGGTGGAAGTCGATGAATGTCCCGCCTGCGGAGGATTCTGGCTCGACTCCGGCGAGCTGGCCCGGATCAGGCAACAGTATGGAAACGAAGAGGAGGGGATAAAAGCCGCCAAGAAATATTTCGACGGAATCTTCGGCAAGGAACTCGCCGCCATGAAGATGGAAAGTGAAGGGCAACTCAGGAAAGCGCGTAGAATAGCGAATATGTTCAGATTTATCTGCCCGACGCAATACATCCCCGGCAAGCAGGAGTGGGGCGCTTTTTAGTATCGTGTCTCAGAAATTGCCTTAATTCGTATCTCGTGAAGCGTATCTCGTATTGCGTGATGCGTATCGCGTAACTTCAAATCATGTTGATGGGTTATGGTAGGGATGCCGGTTTGGTTACAGGTTAAGTAGTTGGGTATTTTCACCTAACCTTCACCCAACTACAATACCGGCATCCTAACCTTTACCTGTATTCCCATTATCTCTTTTTGTGCCTTAGCCTGAATTATTCATCAACTTTGCGAAAATTGTTGCAATGCCAAGGAGAACAATAGGTTACAGCATATCATCTCGAAAATATAATTTTTCAGACCGATCTATTCATGAACTTTTGTTTATTGTGA
>JAVCDC010000027.1 GCA_030765135.1 Candidatus Tritonobacter lacicola
CAAGCTGATTGTGAAGGTCATCGAGGGGGTCAAGTTCGTAGATGGAGAGATGAAAGAGATAGCTGCTTAGGAGCTGTTACACGAGGATGCGCACATGCTCCTGTCCACAACATTTGACAATATCTCTCCTGATTCTGTAAACCTTATGCCACAAAGACAGTAGGAGCAGTTACTTGTTTCTTGTTTCTGTAACGCCTTCTTAGTCCACGCGACAATAGTTATACCAGTCAACTATGAACTAGAAACCAGTAGCTGTTTTCAGGGTGTCTTTGTGCCTTTGTGGCAATTATTTTAAATACACTTGTCCTTCTTCTTCAATGCTATTTTATATACGGCGTCCCTCGCGACGCCGCGCATACGGGCAACGAGCTTGATCGCCTCCATCCTTTCGATGGACAGCTCCTCCTCGACCATCCTCAGGTGCTCGGCCGGATCGAGCTTCCGCCACGTGTCGCTCCCGTCAACGCCTCCGACGAGGAGGACGACCTCCCCCCTGACTCGCTCTTTCCCCACCTGCTCCAGGACGTCCGAAACGCTTCCCCTGATCACCTCCTCGTTCAGCTTGGTCAGCTCCCGGCAGATAACAACATTACGCCCGGGGCCGAGGACGTCACGGATTATTTCGAGCGTACTCAGCAACCTGCCGGGCGCCTCGAAGAAGATGGATGTCTTGTCCTCGAAGAGCATGCCGGCGAGCACCTTCCTCTTTGCTGCCTCTCCCCTGGGCGGAAAACCGCGAAAAACGAAGTTATGAGCGGGGAGCCCCGAGACAGCCAGGGCGGAAACCACAGCCGATGGGCCGGGTACAACCTCCACCCTGATTCCCTCATCTATGGCGCACCGAATGAGCCGGTAACCGGGATCGGAGAGGCCGGGCATACCTGCGTCCGACGTGATAGCTACCTTCGAGCCACCCTTGAGCCTCCCGATAAGTTCCGCCGCCCTCTTTTTCTCGTTGGCGTCGTGGCAGCTCAACAAGCGCGCCTGTATGCCGTATTTTGACAGGAGCTTGCGCGCCACCCGCGTGTCCTCGGCGGCAACAAGATCGACCTCGCCGAGGACCCTGATCGCCCGGAGTGTCATATCCTCCATGTTGCCTATGGGGGTACCGACTATATAGAGAATGCCTGCCATGACCCTGAATTACCTATCCTATTTTACTATTTTTAGTTTGTGTTTTTGCTCTTTAATCTTTGATTTTTGATTTATATATAGACCAATCCAACCCCGCAGGAACCTAATCGGAACACTCCTTCATATACTCCTTTGCCATCTTGATTCTATTAGAGATGCTCGGGTGGCCGTGGAGGATGAACTCTATCACCTTGTTAGGCTCCCTCCTGACCAGGTTCTGGTCCGCCAGCTTTTCCATCGCACTGATGAAGGCTTCCGGCCTCCCTGCGACCTCAAGAGAAAAAGCGTCCGCCGCGGTCTCAAGCCTCCTCGAATACGCGTTCTCTAATGGGAGAATGAGGAGGCCGAAGACGAATAAAACGAGAGCGAAGATGGGAAGGCTGGCGATGTCGGCTATGGAATCCATGCCCGCAGCGCCGGCGAGGAACGGCATAACCTTTCCCGCCGCGTAAAAAGCGCAGACGGTAAGAACAGAGCTTACAATCATCCTCTTCATCAGGTGTCCGCCGGCGTAGTGGCCGAGCTCGTGGGCCAGGACCGCCTCTATCTCATCCGGCGAGTATTCGCCGATGAGCGTGTCGCTCAGTATAATCCTTTTCGAGCTTCCCAGGCCTGCCACAGCGGCGTTAGCCTTTCTGCTCTTACTGCTCAAGTCAAAGCTATAGACATTTTTAACAGCTGCGCCGGCCTTACCCGCAAGAACCCTCAGCCTCTCCACCAGCCCCTCATCCTCAACGGGATCGAGTTTGAAGAAGATGGGGATGATCAGCTTTGGAGCTACCCGCGCGAGCACGACACCGCCGGCGATCCAGAAAAAAGCCCCCCAGAGCCACCAGTATCGTGGTGACGCCCTGAGGAAAAAATATACGGCCTCCACGGCTGCCAGAGAGATCGCCAGGCCCAGTAAGAAGGCCTTGATATGGTCCCATAGCCATCGGAAGAATGTCTGCGTGGAGAGGCCGAACCTCCTCTCAACAATAAAGCCCCCATACACAGAAAGAGGGAAAGTAATAATTAAGTAGATTAGGGCAAAATATACCACATAAATGTATATTTTAATCCCTATATTGGGACAGTATGACTGGATATAGGCCGATAATCGCCAGGACGCCCCACTTACGATAAACAGGACAAGAAATGCAAGGACGAGCAGGATCTCGAAAAGAAAGATCCTGTTATGAATGCTCTCATAGGCTTTTGCTCTGTCTTCCATCACCCATGGCGAAAGGACGCTACCTTCAATCTCACCATTGCTCGCTTTAAGGCATGCTCGGCTCGCGACCTGTCCATGCGCTCATCGCCTGAATCAAGCCGCTCCCTGGCGCGCTTCATGGCGGCCTCCGCCCGCTCCACGTCTATGTCCCTGCCTATCTCACCCGAAGCAGCGCACACATCCACCTGGTTTTTGTTCATCCTCAGGATGCCGCCGCATATCACAAAACGGTGTATCCTGCCTTTATCGACCCGGACCTCCATCGGGGCTGTCCTCAGGATCGTGGTATATGCCGTATGGTCCGGGAGGATGGAGAACTGCCCCCCCACGCTCTCGCCTACCAGCATGGAGGCCCCGTCTATCCGCGCGATCTCCCTCTCGGGCTTTATTATCCTGATGTTCAGGGACGTCATTACTCACCCCAGCTTTTTAGCCTGCTCCTTCGCCTCTTCCACGTTCCCAACCATATAGAACGCCTGCTCCGGAATATCATCGAGGCGCCCCTCGATAAGCTGCTCGAATGCGTCTATTGTCTCGTTCAGGGGAACGTACTTCCCGGGCGTCCCCGTAAACTGCTCGGCGACGAAGAAAGGCTGCGAGAAGAACCGCTGTATCTTGCGGGCCCTCGAGACTACGATCTTGTCATCCTCGGAGAGCTCGTCCATGCCCAGGATCGCGATAATATCCTGCAGGTCCTTGTACTTCTGGAGGATAAGCTGAACCTCCCGCGCAACCTCGTAGTGGCGCTCACCGACGATTCGCGGGTCGAGGATCCTGGAAGTCGAGTCCAGGGGGTCCACGGCCGGGTATATGCCCAGCTCGACTATCTTCCGGGAGAGGACGGTCGTGGCATCAAGATGGGCGAAGGTCGTCGCCGGGGCCGGGTCCGTCAGGTCGTCCGCCGGCACGTATATGGCCTGTACCGAGGTAATGGACCCCTTCTTCGTCGAGGTGATCCTCTCCTGGAGGTCGCCCATCTCCGTTCCCAGCGTCGGCTGGTATCCAACGGCCGACGGCATCCTCCCGAGGAGCGCCGAAACCTCGCTCCCTGCCTGGACGAAGCGGAATATATTATCGATGAACAGCAGGACGTCCTGCCCCTCCTCGTCCCGGAAGTACTCGGCGACTGTCAACGCGGTGAGCCCCACGCGGAGCCGGGCGCCCGGGGGTTCGGTCATCTGCCCGAAAACCAGGGAGGTCTTCTCCAGCACACCGGACTCCTTCATCTCGAGCCACAGGTCGTTCCCCTCCCTGGTCCGCTCACCGATCCCGCCGAAGACGGATATCCCCCCGTGCTTCGTGGCGATGTTGTGGATCATTTCCATGATGAGGACCGTCTTGCCGACACCGGCCCCCCCGAAGAGGCCGGTCTTTCCCCCCTTGACGTAGGGCGCAAGGAGATCTATGACCTTCAGGCCGGTCTCGAACATCTCCGTCGTCGTAGATTGGTCCTCGAAGGGCGGCGCCGGCCTGTGTATCGGATAGTGCATGTCGGCTTTTATGGGACCGCCGCCGTCTATAGGCTCCCCGAAGACGTTCATCATCCTGCCCAGTGTCCCGCTGCCGACCGGGATCGTTATCGGGGCGCCCAGGTCTTTCCCCTGGATGCCCCTGCCGAGGCCGTCCGTGGGGGCCAGGGCCACACACCTCACGCGGTTGTCGCCGAGGTGGAGGGCGACCTCCGCGATGAGCTTCCGCCCCTCCTCGGATCCCCTCTGTCCCTTCGGTACGAAGTTTATCTCGATGGCGTTGTTCAGGGCCGGAAGCTTACCCCGCCCGAACTCCAGGTCCAACACGGGACCCACAACCTTAATCACCCTTCCCACGTTCTTTTCCATGTAAAGCTCCTATACTTATTAAAATCAAAAATAATAAATCAAAGATCAAAAACACATACGCAAAAATAATAAAATTGACAGGATTAAAACAAGCTGCCAGAGACCAAATATTTCAAATCTACGAATACTTTTGCCACTAAGACACCAAGGCACAAAGAATAATTATTATTAGCTTTTCTTCGTGCCTTTGTGGCTAGTTTAAATAACAAATTCCTATACTATCAAGTTAATAGGCTGACGCGAGGGCCTCGGCGCCGCCGACAATCTCGACGATCTCCCCCGTTATCGCCGCCTGCCTGGCGCGGTTGTAGTTCAATGTCAGCTCATCTATGAGATCCGCGGCGTTGTCGGAGGCGCTCTCCATAGCGTTCATCCTGGCAAGCTGTTCGGCCACATCGCTCTTCATCAGGCACGTCTGTATCTTCTGCCGGAGAACCTGCTTGATTACCGCGTCCAGGAGAGAGAGGTAGGACGGCTCGATGAGGTACATCGGAGGTCGCTCTTTCGACTGCCTATCGATATCGACGGGCACGATCCTCTCGGCCACAACCCCCTGCTCATAGACGGAGTCATACCTGTTGAAGACGACATCCCAGAACCCCACTTCGCCGCTCAGGAATTTAGCGATGATGAACCCGGCGATATCGTTTACTATGCGTTTCGGCTCACCCATCGATACATCCTCGTACTTCCGCGCAAATTCCAGGCCGCAGCGGGCAAAGAAAGAGTTTCCTTTTTTACCTATGGAGACGAGGAGTCCTCCGCCGCCTACGAGGGACATCGCGCGCTTGATGATGCCGGTATTGAAGCCGCCGCAGAGGCCCTTGTCGGACGTAATCACGATGTACCCGGGCGGACCCCCCTCGCGTTTCCTCATCAGCGGGTTAATCTCCTCCCTCGCGCCGTAAAGGAGCTCGTCCAGCAGGGAGGAGAGGACCTCCACGGCCGGCATGGAAAGCGCCTGCCGGTTCTGCGCCTTCCTGAGCTTCGCCGCGGCCACCATCTTCATGGCCCGCGTTATGTGCTGTATCTCCCGGATGCTCTTTATCCGGCTCCGTATATCGCGTGTGTTCGCCATCTTCGGTATGGGACAGGGTTATTGAGCTTCCTCCCCCCCCGCTTTATCTTCGGACTTCTCACCGGTCTCTGCCGCCGCCTCGCCCGCGGGCGCCCCCACAGCCTCTTCTCCTTCTTCGGCTTCTTCTTCAGGTTTCAGGCTTTCCCCGGACTCGCTGACGAATACTTTCTTGAAACCGGCGATTGCCTCATCCAGCTTCCTCATGATGTCGGCGTCGAACTCCTTCTTCTCCGCTATAATCGAAACCAGGTCGCCGTGCTTCTTCTTCATGTACCCGATGAACTCGATTTCGAACCTCCGGCAATCCCCGACCGCAACGTCCTTCAGGTGATTGTGAACCCCCAGATATATCGCCATCACCTGCTCCTCCATCGAGAGGGGGCTGTACTGCCCCTGATTGAGAAGCTCGACGAGCCTCTCACCCTTCGCGAGCTGGGCCTGCGTCGTCTTATCGAGCTCGGTCCCGAACTTCGAGAACGCCGCCATTTCCCTGTACTGGGCGAGGTCCAGGCGAAGCCTTCCCGCGACCTGCTTCATGGCCTTCACCTGGGCGTCACCGCCCACCCTTGAAACGGAGAGCCCCACGTTGATCGCCGGCCTGATGCCGGCGTGAAAGAGATCGGACTCCAGGTATATCTGACCATCTGTTATGGAAATCACGTTCGTCGGTATATACGCGGAGACGTCTCCCGCCTGCGTCTCGATAATGGGGATCGCCGTGAGCGACCCTCCGCCCATCTCATCGCTGTATTTTGCGGCCCTCTCCAGCAGTCTGGAATGGAGGTAAAATATATCCCCGGGATAGGCTTCCCGGCCAGGCGGCCTTCGGAGGATAAGCGACATCTGCCTGTACGCCACGGCATGCTTCGATAGGTCGTCGTATACAACCAGCACGTGCTTCCCGGAGTCCCGGAAGTACTCACCCATCGCGCACCCCGAATAGGGGGCGATGTACTGCAGCGGGGCGGGGTCGCTTGCCGTCGCCGAGACGATTATCGTGTACGACATGGCACCGTAATCCTCCAGCGTCTTCGCGACCTGGGCGACCGTGGACTTCTTCTGGCCTATGGCCACGTATATGCAGTACACGTCCGTGTCCTTCTGGTTGATTATCGCGTCGATCGCAAGGGCCGTCTTGCCGGTCTGGCGGTCGCCTATAACCAGCTCCCTCTGCCCCCTCCCTATGGGGACCATCGAGTCGATGGCTTTAAGGCCGGTCATCAGAGGCTCGCAGACGGGCTGCCGCTCGATGACGCCGGGAGCAAGCCTCTCTATGGGGCTCGAGCCTCCGCACTTTATCTCCCCCTTGCCGTCTATCGGCTTGCCGAGAGCGTTCACGACCCGGCCGCAAAGCTCCTCTCCCACGGGGACCTCCGTGATCCTTCCTGTCCGCTTTACGGTGTCCCCCTCCCTGATGAGCTCATCCTGCCCCAGGATTACGCAGCCGACGCTCTCCTCCATCAAGTTCATCACCATGCCGTAAACCGAATGGGGGAACTCTATCAGCTCGCCGGACACGGCCTCGTCCAGACCGTATATCGTAGCGACGCCGTCGCCGACCTCGACGACCGTTCCGACATCCGAGACCTCGAGCTCGCTTCCAAACCTCTTGATCTGCTCCTCGATAATGGCTGTTATCTCATTAGGCCGTATTTCCATTTCAATTCCCTTTCTTGCCATTCGCTGCTAAAGAATCATCAAAGTCAAACCGCGGATTAAGCGGATTATGCTGATTGTTAAAAATAGATTGAGGCTGTAGCGTCCCCGCTCCTGCGAGGACGAATGCCATACGAAGACCATAGATGAATCGGGTCAATATCATTTTTTTCAATTTCTCTAAATAATCCGCCCAATCCGTACAATCAGCGGTTACTCCTATTGTATTTTTAATCTGTGAGAACCTTCCGCATACCCTCTATCTTGGAAAGGAGGCTTCCGTCAAATATCCTGTCGCCCACACGGGCCCGCACGCCCGCCAGGAGCCCCTTATTGATCACAGTATCCACCTTTATCTTTTTATTCGTTATCCTCTCGAGCTGCCGCTTTATGGTCTCCACCTGTTCATCATTTAAAGGAGACGCCGTCTCCAGCCGGGCCGTGCCGCGACCGAGCACCTCTTCCGCCATCCGCCCGTAGTCGTATGCGATTTCATCGATTATCGATATCCTGCCCTTCCGGACCAGCAGGAGGACGAACTTCCTTCCGAGGGCGGAAGCCCCGGCCATCAACTTCTCCACGGGCTCCAGCTTGTCCTCCATGTCTATAAGGGGGGATGCCAGGAACCTCCTGAAGTCAGGGTTATCCCTCAGGGCCCCGGACATACCCTTGATATCCGCGGCAGCTTCATCGACCACGCCCTCCTCGATAGCAAGGTCAAGAAGCGCCTTCGCGTACCTTGCAGAAAGAACCTTCTCCACGCCTACTTCCTCTCCTCGAGCTCCTCCATGAACTCGGTGACCGTCCTCTCGTGATCCTCGACATTAACGCTCCTCTCGAGCAGCTTCTCCGCTATGTCGATTGAAAGGCCGGCCACATCTTTTTTAAGCCTGCTCCGCGCGTCTTCAACCTTCTTCCCGATCTCATCACCGGCCCTCTCCATCATCCGCCCGGCTTCTTCCTTTGCCTGTGCTACTATCTTCGCCTGTTCCTTCCTGCCGTCCAGCCGGGCTTCCTTGACAATATCGCCCGCCTCCAGGCGCGCCTTCTTCAGGCCGTCACGGGTCTCTTTCAACAGCTCGCCGGCACTGGACCTATCTTCCCTTGCCTCGGACCGCGCGGCGGCTATCTCCCCTGACCTCTTGTCCAGAAATCCAACCATCGGTTTCAGGAGAAACCTCTTGAACAGCCATAAGAGAACGGCGAAGTTAATGACCGTGATGAGGATGGTTATATTCAGACTTATCAACTTGAATCCCCTTCTTTTGCCTATACCACGAATATCAGAAGCAGGGCTATAACCAGGGAGTAGATCCCGGTCGACTCCGATACAGCCTGGCCGATGAGCATCGTCCTTGTGATCAACCCGGCCTGCTCCGGCTCACGCGACACGCCCTCGCACGCCTTGCCCGCGGCGAATCCCTCTCCGATGCCCGGGCCGATCGCCCCGAAGCCCATGCAGACGCCGGCGCCTATAAGCGCGGCTGCCCTTACGATTTCCGCTCCAGTTATACCGTCCATACGCTACCTCCTTCTTTTTTTGTCGCTTTCTCTCGATTCATAGTAGATCAACCATGCAGCACGAAAAGCATCAGCAGGGCAACGACAAGTGAATATATTGCAGTCGACTCCGATATTGCCTGGCCGATGAGCATCGTCCTGACCAGTACGCCCGACGCCGTGGGGTTCCTGCTCACACCCTCGCACGCCTTGCCTGCGGCGAAACCCTCGCCTATGCCGGGGCCCATCGCGCCCACGCCCATGCATACACCCGCCCCGATCATGGCGAATGCGTGAAGAACCGTAACCTCCCCTCCTCTGACAAAGAGGATCATCAGGGCGATCAGCAGCGCGAATATACAGGGCGATTCGGCTATCGCCATTCCGATGAACATCGTCTTCATAATATCGGCCTGCGCCTTCGGCTGTCGCATTATGCCCCTGACGGCCATGCTCCCGGCATAACCGATGCCGACCGCCGACCCGATTGCGCCCAGACCCATGCACAAGGCGGCTCCAGCAAAGGACGCTATCTTCATTAAAGCGCCTATATCCATCACGTCATCTCACTCGCTCTCGCTTATCATTACCGCTATGTATGTCAGCGCCAGCATCGCGAAGACAAACGCCTGCACCAGGCCCACGAATAGGCCGAAAAACGCTTTTAGACCCAGCTCCAGGGGCAGAATAAGCCCCCTACCTATTAAAAATTTTATCAACAGCTTCATTACAACGGCCAGTATAATCCCCCCGCCCATAATATTCCCGAATAGACGGAAGGAGTGGGATAGCATCTTGCCTATCTCCCCCACGATATTGAGAGGGAACATAAACCACATCGGTGAAAAATAATCGCCGATATATGTCTTCAAGCCCTTGTACCTTATGCCTGATACATGGGCTATGAAAAAGCACATGATGCCCAGGCCAAGCGTCGTGTTCAGGTCTTTCGTGGGCTCCTCTATAGCGAGCCATTCCGGTGTTACCGGCTCCACCTTCCCCTCCGGAAGAAGGAAGCCTTTTATCTTGGCAGCCACACCCTTCCCCTCGTCGACCGGAGTTATTTCCGCTCCCTCCTCGACGTGTGTCCCGCTCCTGCCAACTACCTGCCATACACTCGGTATAATACCGATCCAGTTAGATAACAGGACGAAGATGAATATGGTGATTATCAACGGGAGGTATTTCCTGCCCGTCTCCTTGCCCATTGTCTGTTCGCAGATCGAGTCGAATCCCGATACGATCATCTCCGTCACGACCTGCAATCTACGGGGCGGCTCCGCCAGTTTTCGCCCGATGAACCAGCCTGTCCCTATCATCACCGCCATGATGAACCATGTATTCAGGACCGTTGCGATATTCACCGACATAAGAGCCGGATACCTGGAGCTTAAAACAAACCTCGCCGGGTCTCGACCCACGTCCGTCATGTCCACTTCCACATGCCCTGCAAGGAATACCTGCAATTCTATAATGAGAATCAATAATAAAATAAACTTCCTTAAATTATGCTTCTTTATGAATGATAGTACCGTTGGTATAAATTTCATGTACTGACTCCCGTCCAGAAAGTCGATAACTGCACGACCGCCAATCCTATAAAGCACGCTACAATGCTTCCCTTCACCATTCCGCAATAAGCTGCAAGTATCACTGCCATCGCGGCATACCTGATAAAGAAGTTTCTTACTATTCGATTTCTTGAGCGAGGCTGATCACCCGCTATTGCCGAAGCGTCCCTTGCCAGCATGGCCATGTTTACAAGACCCAGGGCCAGCCCCATGATAAAACCCGGTATGCTGGCGGTACACCCAACTGCCATCAATAGTAATGCTGCCGCAGCACCGAGCAAAAATGACCTTTTTGATATATCAGCTACCGTTTTTTCTATCATAACGGTCCATGCTCTTGATTATTACTTTGTAGGATGAGACAAATCCCCCGCCGATGCCGACTATTCCCAGTATGATTATGAAGCAATGCCCGATTCCAAACAGTTTATCGACCATGTAACCTATAAAGCCGGCAACCATGATTGACGCAACCATTGTCAATCCCAGTTGCGTAACCAGGTTAATGCATTGCATCAACTCTGATGTTTTTATATCCTTGAATATCAATATAGTATATATATGATTAATATCGCATATTATTACAGAATTACATCTATCAAGCGGTCCAGGTCTCCCGGAGAGAAAAAGCTGATCTCGATCGAGCCTTTCTTCTTTCCGCGCATCCTTATCGTCACTTTCGTTGCAAGCTTCCTCTGCATCTCTTCAGCAATCGCCTCCAGGTGTAGATCAACAGCAGCTCCAGCCTTTACCCTCTTCCCCAGTATCTTCCTCGCTGAAAGCTTTTCCGTTTCCCTGACTGACAGTCCCCGCTTCAGAATTCTATAAAAGATCTCTTTCTGGCAGGCCTTTTCCTCGCATGAAAGCAGCGCCTTTGCATGACCTGCCGATATAACCCCTGAAGACAGCGCCTTCTTGATATCATCCGGTAGCTTCAGCAGCCTTAGTGTGTTCGCTACCGTGGCCCTGTCTTTCCCCACCTTCTTTCCTACCTCCTCCTGCTTCAAGCCGAATACTTCTATCAACCGCTTATAACCGTTGGCCTCTTCAATTGGATTTAGGTCCTGCCTCTGCAGGTTCTCAATTAATGATATCTCAAATGCGTCCTCGTCCGTCGCGTCCCGCACAACGCACGGCACTCTGCCGTATCCGAGCATTTTAGCAGCCCTCAGCCTCCTCTCACCCGCTATGAGGTCGAAACCCTGCCCGGATCTTCTGACGATTATTGGCTGTATAACACCTTTTTCGGATATCGAGGCCACGAGCTCCTGCATCTTATTTTTCGCGAAATCTTTCCTGGGCTGATTCGTACTTGTGCGGATTTCATCGATTTTAATATCTATAACGCCCCTTCCTTCCTCCATGCTCCTGTCAGGTATCAGCGCTCCCAGACCTTTCCCCAGTGCTTTCTTTTTCACCATTCTTCCTCCCCGGACCCAGAAGGCGTCCAACTATAAGCTTCCATAAACCAGTAAGATATATCTCTTATATCTACTCCATTTGCTGCTTCAATATATTACCATCATGACATATATATGTCATTCTTTTTTGTTCTTCTGCTCTTTCCACGTTCGAATCATCAATTATAATGCCATTCCTGCTCAAAAATTCCCTGCCAGCCTCCATGTATGCCTTAGCTCCTGAACAGAGGGGATCGTAAGAGAATATATCCTTCCCGAATCCCGGCGCCTCGCTCAGTTTGACGTTCCTCGGTATAACTGTCCTGTAAATCTCGTTTGGAAAAAAAGATGTGACCTCGTCAACAACCTGCCTGGAGAGGTTTGTCCTGTAATCCCACATCGTCATCAATATACCCTCGATAATCAGGCCCCAGTTGATATTTTCCCTCACCAGCTTGACAGTATCCAGAAGCTGGGTCAAACCCTCAAGGGCGTAATACTCGCACTGTATGGGCATTATGATGGAGTCAGCAGCGGCAAGTGCATTTATAGTCAGGAGGCCCAGGGATGGGGGGCAATCAATGATAATAAACGCGTAATCATCCGAAACGGCAGCGAGCTTCCGCTTAAGGCACATCTCCCTGCTTATCATGCCCGCAAGCTCAACCTCCGCCCCTGCCATGTCTCTCGAAGACGGGGCGATAAATACGCCGCTGGATTCAACCCTTAAAACTACGTTTGAGATGTCCTGGTCGCCGAGCAGGACATCATAGATTGAACTCTCTATCTCCTCGTGTGCGAATCCAAGTCCGCTCGTCGCATTGCACTGTGAATCAAAGTCTATCAAGAGGGTCTTTTGACCCATCTTGCTCAGCGCGCTGGTGATATTTATGGCGGTCGTAGTCTTGCCGACACCGCCCTTCTGGTTGGCTAAAGCGACTATTTTGGCCAAGTTAGAGCTCCTTGTTCCACGTGGAACGCCTCAATCGGGAAGATTTTACCAATAGAAGACGTTACCTACAAATAAAAAAACAAAATAAGGGCCTTTCGAAGCCGCCATTTTGTTTATTGTTCCACGTGGAACCCACCCTTTATTTGATCCCGACGGCGTGGAGCATCCCGAACCCCAGGTACTTCAAGATATACCCCGCGCCTTCAAAGAAGCTGAGCAGATGTGAATCTTTTGTTATATATATCCTTTTTCCCGTCTTACTATCGTCAATGTACAGGCTTGTATGGAACATGAAAAATTTCTCGGCGGGCTCCTCTCTCAATATATAGCGTCCGTCATTCGACACGAGGCATCGCGGCTTTACTTCCGGAATATCCATCCCGTTTTCCAGTATATCGGCATCGCTCCCGCTGACTGCTACTTTAGTCCTTTCTATCGTCTCTACCTCATCCTTCCTTCGCCACCCGCATGGATTTTTATCCGTAATGCCCACCTCTGCTATAATATCCTTATCTGTCTCCCACTCAATCGACTTTATATACATATATTTCTTATCTTCCGGCAATCCTTTAACTGAAAACTGCTCCTTTGACGAATCACTGTAATCATACCTGACCAGGTCCGTTGATTCCTTCTTCTTCCAATCCCCGCCGAGATACACAAACGGTCCTGAAGGCGAAACTTCCATGATGGCGCTTCGCCCTATCTTCCTGTGCTTGCGCCTCTTAACGTCGTACTCGCAAACATACATCCTGTCCCTGCTCTTCTCCGATATGAGCTTGTAATCATACCGGTCTTCCAGGTAAAATATTTTGCTTCCGTCATAGCTGAACGAGTAATTTATGACGTCAACCTGTCTTCTCGCACCGGGAAAAACTGTTCCGCATCCCGAGAGAAAAAAGGTCAGAAGGATCGCATATCTATGGTGAAAGAACCTCATCTAAAAATGAAACACCATCAATTCTGATCTCGTTTACCCTTTCCTTCGCTACGCCCAGATATTCCGCTATGGTAGGAAATATATCGACCGACCTGATCGTTCCAATTGAACCTTTGCGTATACCGGGGCCGCTCCAGAGGAAAGGTATTCTCATCTCTCCTGCTTCAAATCCCCCGTGAGCCGCATTATTTTTCTTTTCAGGTTCGAAATCCCATCCTTCACTTGCAAAAAGAACGAGATCGCCTGATCTCGGGTTGTTTACGAGTGACGCTATCTGTGTAATAACACCTGGATATCTCTGCTGATTTGAATATTCCAGCCACTTATCAACTGTATGGAAATTCCCATCCAATAACCTGCTCCACGGTCCTTCATTCATGCAAAGAGGATCCTCCCCGTATATTACCTTGTATTTATATGCTTTTCTTCCTTCAACTATACCCTCTTCCACACTTGATTTTCCGTATTCCGAGTATATATCGGCAGACCCGTTATTGCCGAAAACCGCGAATCCGACACCTTCATTCTCAAGGAGTTTATTAATCAAGTTTACATCTACTCCCTTTGCGATTGTGTAATTCTCTATCTCCTCCAGGTTAAGCCTTTCATCCCATGACTGGAACTTTTCCTTCCCCGACTCATCCTTTCGATTTTTCCTTATATATATATAGGCGCACCTACCGTTCACGGCATAGATTATATTGTACCTTTTTAACTGCTTTTCCCTCCTTCTATAGCTCACCCCGTTCATCCTGTCCTTTTTTTTAAACCACCTCATTGAGCCTTTATCGTTATGTAACTTGCTAACGTTAAGTATCTTAGAGCCTCTTATGCCAATATCCTTAAGTACCTTTTTTATATCCGCGTGCTTACTTTCCCCAACAGTTACCTGGCCGTGATCGGCGGTAACAATTATGCTTATCTTCTCCCTTTCCCCGTTTCTGGTGAAAAGCTCCACTGCTTCTCCAAGCAGCGAGTCAAAATTTTTCAATATATCTTTATACTCTTCTGAAATGCATCCACTCTCGTGCCCGATATGGTCCGTGCTTGGCATGTGAACAACCGTCAATACAGGGAATATTCCAGCTTTATTAGCATACAAGGCCACATCGTCGAGATGCTGCATGTACACGCGGTCAACATACTCCCACCTTCCTATCATGTAATTCCCCATGCCTATATAGTTGGAATCCATCTTTACGATAAAAGCAGCTCCTTTATTGACAGGCGACAAAATGCTTGCTGTCTCCCGCGGCAATAATACCTGGAAAATCGTCTTCGCATCCGTATCTTCCCTTACCTTGTAATAACCCGCTCGGTTCAGGTATGACCGGCTCTCCAATTTGACCGGATCAAACCACCTGTTGCCGACTATCCCTGTCTCTCCAGGGTATTTCCCTGTCATTGAAGTGGTTATCGCGCTGAACGTCGTCGAAGGAATACATGTTATCGCGTTTTCTGCAGCAATCCCCCTTTCCAATATTTCTTTTTTGATGTTCGGCATTTCCCCGGATTCGATAAGGTCATACATTACGTCTGCTCTGCACCCGTCTATAATAAACAGGACCATAGTGCGGTCGGGAACCGGGGCTGCTATAAAAGACTTCATTCCGCGGGCGGTAGATGAAACTCTTCTTGAATGAACAGCCCATCCTGCATCACTACAGATGAATATTGCTAGTATCCCCGCAGCAGCAGCTATATTTAGCGGCACTCTCTTCATCACTTTGCTGAATAGATTATTCAAATTCAAAAAATCCCCAGGAATTTTTTTCTTTTCCTGCGTTTCTCGATCCTCTCTCCTTCCCGGGCTTCCTTTATAGATGCCATCTCGTTTTCTACCTCATCAAGCCTACTGTCCTGAACATCCAACTGTCCATTCTGCCTTTCCAGATGGTCTTGGACAATGGTGGACATATGTGTCCCCTGCTTGTCCACGGCTTCTATCGACGATTGAATTTCAGCCTTCGAATACCAGTTTGCCAGGACAATCCAGCATGCTATAAATATGCCCGTTACAGCTATAAAGAATATTATCATGGACAGCTTTCTTATATCTGTCCGTGCCTTCTCAATTGTGTCCTCTACCCTTATTTGCCTCTCCCTCAATATAGAAATAGCTTTCCCCTGTACCTCTATAGCATTACCCCTGTGTCTAACCCTCTCAATAGCGTATTTTGGCTTGAATATTGCTTCTATCTCATCTCTTCTTACGAGGTATTTTTTGCTCCCTGCAAGGGTATAATCATCAAGCTTTGAAATCCTCCCGGACCTTATATACCGGTATATTGTTTTCGAGCTTTTACCGGCCAGCCTCGCCGCATCAATAATACTGATCCACTCTTGTTGCGGGATCTTTTCTTCAGATTCTTCGTTAATTCTCTTCACGCCTGTATCCTATCCTTCATTTCATTCATCCCTTGGCTGGCCGGGTCAGATAGAACCGTGGATATTCTAACAGCTTTTTTATTTTCAATCACCGGGTTATATGCCGGTTTATCGGTTATTGCGCTCATGGATTGATATGATATATATATAACCCTATGAATTACAAACTTACTTCGCCATCGGCCGACTTCATCAGGGAAATAATCTCCGGGGATCTTAAGGCCGGCAAGCACGGCGGCATGATAGTTACACGCTTTCCGCCCGAGCCAAACGGGTACCTCCATATCGGTCACGCCAAGTCCATCAACCTTAATTTCAGCATAGCCGAAGAAAACAGCGGCGTATGCCACCTGCGGTTCGACGACACCGACCCGATCAAGGAGGAGACTGAGTACATTGATTCAATAATAGAGGATGTTCGCTGGCTCGGTTTCGACTGGGGCGATCACCTCTACCACGCATCCAACTACTTCAACAGGCTCTATGACTATGCCGTACAGCTTATCAAGGACGGCAAGGCCTACGTCGATGACCTGAGCCGGGAGGAGATCAGGGAGCACCGGGGCACACTGACGGAGCCCGGAAGTGAAAGCCCCTATCGAGGGCGGTCTGTTGAAGAGAACCTGGACCTGTTCGAGCGCATGCGCGCCGGGGAGTTCCCGGACGGCTCCCGCGTCCTTCGCGCCAAGATCGATATGGCTTCTCCCAATCTTAATATGCGCGACCCGACCATATACCGGATAAGACGTGTGCCCCATCCCAGGACAGGGAGCGATTGGTGCATCTACCCGATGTACGACTTCGCCCACTGCCTTTCGGACTCGATCGAGGGAATCACGCACTCCATCTGCACACTTGAATTCGAGGATCATCGCCCGCTTTACGACTGGTTCCTGGACGAATTGAAAGTCGACTGCCACCCGCAGCAGATCGAGTTCGCGCGCCTCAACCTCAGCTACACTATCCTCAGCAAGAGAAAGCTCCTGCAGCTGGTGGGGGAGGGGCATGTCGCCGGATGGGACGACCCCAGGTTGCCCACGCTCTCGGGCCTGCGAAGGCGCGGCTATACGCCCGAATCGATCAGGAACTTCTGCAGGCGCATCGGCGTGGCAAAGAAGGACAGCATGATCGATGTGGCGCTCCTCGAGCACTGCGTCCGCGAAGATCTTAATAAGCGGTCGCCGCGTGTGATGGGTGTCCTCCATCCCCTTCGTGTAGTCATTGAGAACTACCCCGAGGAAAAGGTCGAGGAGCTGGATGCCGTGAACAACCCCGAGGACCCGTCCATGGGGACGCGGAAGATTCCCTTCACGCGCGTTCTCTATATCGAGCGGGACGACTTCCGGGAGGAAGCACCGAAGAAGTACCACCGCCTTGCCCCCGGGCGCGAGGTACGGCTCCGTTACGGTTACTATATCACCTGCGTAGACGTGATAAAAGACGAGCAAACCGGCGAGGTAACAGAGCTGCGCTGCACTTACGACCCGGAGACGCGCGGCGGCTACTCCCCCGACGGGCGCAAGGTCAGGGGAACGATACACTGGGTCTCCGCTCCACACTCGCTCGAGGCCGAAGTGCGCCTGTACGACAACCTGTTCCTGAAACCAAACCCGGCCGATGCCGAGGACTTCACTTCCTGTTTGAACCCGAACTCCCTCGAGGCGCTGACATCCTGCAGGGTGGAGCCCGGCCTCAAGGGCGCAGAACCCGGCAGCCGCTGCCAGTTCGAGAGGAAAGGCTACTTCTGCGTCGATCCCGATTCAACCGATAAAAAACTCGTATTCAACCGGACGGTATCTCTCCGCGACACCTGGGCCAAGATCGAGAAAGCGCAGAGAAAATAGGGAGGGGTAAGAGCCTATGTTATTGGGGTCTTATCCCGGATCCAGAAAGAATTCCCGGTTAGTTTAGCACGTCCCGTCGCAGACCCTGAATTACCAAATGCCCTAATAAGTTAACCACAAGTAAACACCGTCCCCCCTTTTACAACAAAAATTACTTGCTTAAATTAGCATAAGGGGGTTATGTTAACGCAATGGCTAGGCAACTCACGTTGGAGGCGTTCAAGCAGTGGGGTGCGGAGGGTGGCCGCAAAAGCCGTAGGACCCTCCAGGCCGACCAGGCCCGCATTATGGCCCTCCACTCGGCCGCGGTGCGGCGGGCAGGGAATAGGCCCCAGCCGGTGTCGCTCCCTGCATCCCAAAAGCATCCCCACGGCACCCAGGAGTGGGCCGCCCACAACGTCAACATTCAGTTGGGCTGCGAACACGACTGCTTATACTGCTATGCTAAGTGCATGGCAATCCGGTTCAAGAGGAGCACTCCAACCACATGGAGTGAACCGAGGATCATTGATAACAAGGTCTCATCGCGTCGTGGCCTGAAGCGCGGCAAAATCATGTTCCCGACGACCCATGACATCACCCCGACGAACATCGATCAATGTAGCATCGTGCTAGAGAAGATGCTACAGGCGGGCAACCAAGTTCTTGTTGTCATGAAGCCCCATTTGGCATGTGTGAAGCAGCTTTGCGAGCGGCTGGAGCCCTTCAGGCAGCAGCTTCTGTTTAGATTCACCATCGGCTCGGTCCACGACAACGTCCTAAGCTACTGGGAGCCGCACGCTCCCTCCTTCGAGGAGCGTATGGCCTCGTTGGAGCACACGTTCTTTGCAGCTTTCTCGACCAGTGTATCGGCGGAGCCCATGTTGGACAACGACATCGATGCCTTGGTCAGCGCTGTCCGGCCATACGTCACCGACTCCATCTGGCTCGGTAGGGTCAACCAGCTCCTAGCAGCCATCGCAAACAACCGACCACATGATAATAACGCAAGGCAGAATGCTCAGGTGCTCTTGGCCGCCCAGCATGACGGATGGATCCTCGCCCTCTATGAGCGGCACCGCAGCGACGCTAAGGTCAAGTGGAAGGATTCCATCAAGAAGGTCGTGGGGCTTGAGCGTCCGACTTTCAAGGGGCTTGACACCTAGAGCTGTTACTCCACCTCGATCAGGAACAGCTCCGGGTTGTTGCATGGGTGGAACTTGCCCTTGTGGTCGCGCTTGTCTATGATGCCATCCCGTCTCAGCGACCGAACGACGTCGTTCAAGTGCTTCTGTCGCCATATCTTTGAACGCACGTCTTGTAGTAACTCCTGCCATCGGTATGGCCGTTCCCCTAAGCGTTTGATGACCCAGTTTTGCAATGGCCTTAAGTCAGGCTCGGGTTTGATTAGGTACTCGTCGGCGGACAAGCCCGTGACCGAGGCGTGGAACCCGCCATCAGGACAGACTTTCCAGATGCAATCCTTCATCAAGTCGCGACCGTCGTCGTGATTGGTAAGATGAAGTAGCATGTAGCGTGTGGCATGGTTCTTCCCCCTCATATAGATGTAGGTGGCCCACTGGGCATCCACCATATCTTTGAACAGTGCCATGCACCCCTCGGAGCGCTCCTCACTGTTCAACGGCACGAGGTCGCGCCAGACATTGCCGTCGAAGATGGAGTCGAGGGTCTTGGCCATGCCTTCTTGCTTAGAACCGTTGCTGATAGCCATGTTCAGTTCACGCCATATCACATTGATAAATAATTCCACACGCTTGAAAGTCATCAGCCGCTTGAGGATGCTACCGGGCATTTTGAATCCATACGGGTCCACGAAGACAAAGGCTGGCGCGAGTTCCTTGTTTTCTTCCTCAAGGCGCAAGAGCGCCTTGCCCAACTGCTTGTAGCAGTCGACGTTCGCCGCGTTGATCTTGATGTTGTCAGGCAGTTTGCCCAAGGCATCAATCTCGGCTACCAGCTTCTCGAAGTTCCCTTTATCACCCTCACAGAAGGCGAACAATACTTCACAGTTGGATAGGAGCCTGTCCCGGAAGCTATGCTCCATAAGCGTCTGCAGGGCGACGATTGGCGAGCCGTATTGGCCGCCGGAGTGCTTGCCCCGACCCGCATGGGTGTCAAAATAGACGATTTTCCCATGCCAACTACTGAGCTTTGGGAACCAACCGTTTAAATAGTTACGTATAAGGTCGTGCTTGACCCGCTGGAAATTGTTGTAGTTGTCCCAGTAGCCCGGGGTTGTATCTTTCAGGTCTACCGACTTGCCCACAGGAACACCCTCCAATCACTATGTATGGTAATCTGCGGCGATTGTCGAGGGGCATAGCGCCCACTCTACCTTGATTGTATTGGTTACCATATATTTATGTCAACAGTTACCGGGCCTGTTTTAGGTGTAGGCCGTTGCAAGCAGTACCCTGCCCTTCGATCGAAAATACGGGTGTTGCAGCGCAACGAATTACGGGCAAAAAAACGGCCTCAACTGTTGACAGGCATCGTTCACAACACGGGGCTGCATCCCACAGTTCGCCAGGGTCTCGCACAGCACCTTTCGTCGCCCGGTTGTGATTTGCTCAGATGGCCGTTTTTACTCGAAATGGAAGAATGTAGGGGGTAGTTCAAGCCCCAACCCCCGCGAGTAGTGGTTTGGTACGCTTTTGCTCCTTTCTCCGATTGTCCAGGGCTTTTATAGTAGCGGGATTGACTTTTCGATCTGACGACTCGATAGCTTAACAAGATGACGCCGGCGTGGTAGACTGATTTAAAGGGGATGAGGAGAATTAGGGCTTCTATGTCCTATAAGACCCCATAGCGGACATTGAAATAAGAGGGGGAGACAATGGATATTATCGAGCGCATAAAGGACGTGGCGAGCCTGGTCAAGAAATACAACGACGCCGATCTCTACAGGGAAATTATCGACCTTGAAGCCGAGGCACTCGCCCTAGCCAAGGTGAACCTCGATCTCCAGCGGGAAAATATGGAACTGAAGGATAAGTTGAGGGTTATAAAAGGGCTCAAATTCAAGAGACCACTCTACTACGCTGAAGATGATGAGGTTCCTTATTGTCCTGTGTGCTGGGAGAAAGATCAGAAACAGATTCATCTACAGTGCATCGAACATACTGTGAGATATCGCTGTCTCGTATGCGACAGCTACTTCAATCTAGAAAAGGAGAGACCATTCCCCCGCTCTCATAATGGGGGGATTAATTTTTCGCGAAGATAATTTGCAAGGAATAAATGGGGTATGTTATGGCTTTAGTTTTTTACTACGGTAACGATTAAAAGATATGCTGGTGAAAAAGCATGACAGAAGAACGAGAAGCAGAGCGCCTATTGACAGCCAAGCAATTAGCAAATAAGCTCCAGATAAGCGAAAGGCAAGTCCGGAGACTCTACCAGAAGAGCAAGATACCAGGCTTCAAGATAAGCTACCGCTGCCTGCGGTTTGACCTGGATGAGGTTCTAGGGGCGCTTAAAAAGAATGTTTGAAAAACCAAAAAGGGGGGTAATATGCCGCATAAGGCAATAGATAAAAACATCCGCAAGGCCGTTCTTAATGCTCGTCGCATGATACAGCAGGCAGAAAAAGCAGACTGCAACGAAGCCGAAACCCGGCGCCGTATCGAGCGGATATTTGAAAGCCTGATGGGCTACGACGTATTCAAGCACCTTTCGCGAGAAAGAGCCGTCAGAGGACCGGGCGAAACCGAGCATGTCGATTTTTCTATCCAGATCGAAGAAGGCGAAGATGCCAGCCCGATAATGATGGTGGAGATCAAGCGGGTCAATATCAACCTAGCCCCGAAACATCTCCGGCAAGCCGCGTCCTACGCAATAAACGAAGGATGCGAATGGATACTCTTGACCAATAGTAGAGAATGGAGACTCTACCACGTGTCTTTTGGTCAGCCTCCTGTAACCAAAATGATTAAATCATGGAATATTCTCAGTGACGGTGTTCCAATTCTTGCAAAGCAATTTAAGCTTATCTCGCTCAAGAGCGTGAAGAAAGGCACCCTCGATAAGCTCTGGCAGAAAACGAACGTACTCCATCCCCGGAACCTGTTACAGGCAATACTCTCTGAAGGTTCTATTAGATATCTCAAGCGGAATTTGAGAAGAGATTCGGGAGTAGCTTTGTCTCCCGAAGATATTATTTCCGGTGTAAGGCGCCTGCTTAACGAAGCTGCACTGGCAGAGCTAGAGACTATGAGAATATCTCTTCCCGAGAGAAAGACACGGAGAAGAAAATCACGGTCAAAAGTAGCAACCACAAAAAAACAAGAGGAGCAAGAGATATCGAATGACCCAGCCGGGCCAACTGGAAAGGGAGAGAAGTACCAGGGTCTCAACTAGTCACATGGACGCTGATTTCAAAAAGAAACTAACCAAGATTGTCAACGCGTCTGGCTTTGTATTTCAACTAGCCATTGAGCAACATATCAAAAAAACAGTAGGAGAACATCAGTGGCACGTTGTCACTAGAGAGCACCCATGGCGCAATACCGAGACCGGTAATACTGGCTTCATTGACCTCATCCTAGAACGTAATTTTGATCGCTTAGTAATTGAATGCAAGCGTACTCACAATGCAAGGTGGATATTCTTGTTAGAAAAAAAAGAAAAGGAATCTGTCGGTACAATTCTTTGTCAATGGTCAGAAATAATCAGGCCACGACGAGACATAGAGCGCAACTTTGCATGTGGGTGCTGGGATTTTGTCACGCACCTTTCATCTGCTGAAGCTGAGTTCTGCACTATCAGGGGTTCTGGAGAGAAAGATCAGCCTATGTTGGAGCGCATAGCCAAAAAACTAGTACAATCAGTCGACTCCCTTATTATTGAACAGAAAAATAATGTTCAGCGCAAGGAATACGAACGTTGCATTTATCTTCCCGTGATTGTCACAACGGCAGAACTTTATACCTGTCTAATTGATCCAGAAAAAGTTTCATTAGAATCAGGTGAGATTTCCTACGAAGATACTCATCTACAGAAAGTACCATACGTGCAATTCAAAAAGACACTCGCAACTGACCTAAATACAAATATTGTCGCAAAGAACCTCAGAGATATAAATAACGCCCTACAAAGAACGGTCCTAGTTGTGAGCGCCAGGAAACTAAGGAATTTTCTGCAGATTCTAGATATTATAGATACAGGGCATAACCCATGGTATTTTGCTCCGCTCCTTAAGCAAACACAGGAGTCATAAAAGATCGGTTTGAGAGGCAAGAGAACCAATGAGCAGCAGAGATGCCGAGAACCGAGATAAAGGCGAACATGTTTTATAGGTCGGTACAAAGCTTGGCTCAATGAGCTGCCATTGAAACGTTCCTCCGGAGGTATTCTCGCGACTTGAGGAGACCAAAAAATCAACCCCCACCTCACGGCAGGGGTTTGCTTTTTTGGCAGCCCCAAGGGGAATCGAACCCCTGTCCCATGGCTGAGAACCATGTATCCTAGGCCGCTAGACGATGGGGCCGCAATATCGACTTGCGCTAACTATAGCCATTTTATTAAATATTTCAAGGGTTTTATAGAGTACATATTGTAGGCCCGGCTTCTATCCAGGAAAACAAGCCCCCCTCACCCTAACCCTGGTTTATTCTAGTCAAGCATTCTTTCTAAATATTTCCCTTTTTCTCTCTGCCACTGCTTTTACTTTTATTTCATCCTGGGTGTCACACCTCGCCCAACCCTGGTGCTTTGAGAGTCTCAACTGAGCTCTAACCTTGCTTAATAGGGGCTAAGGTGCAAGCGGGGAGTTACGAAAGCTCTCCCTGAAGGTCGACATAGTCGCCTTTATGGGTTAGGTGGTAATCTCCCCGCCTACACACCAAGACCATAACTTACGCTGCCTCCTTTAGGTTTTGTATGGTTGAATGTTCTTCTATGTATTCACTCCGATCGCGCACGAGGGCAAATATAATCCTGAGAAGCTTCCGCGCTACGGCAATCAAAGCCTTCATTTTTATCATCCCTCTTTGTAAGTAACTCTGATACACCTCATGCATCACGCCACCTTTCCGAACTACGTTGAGGGTCGCGAAGTACAGAAGCTTTCTCAGCAAGGGGCGGCCTCGCTTAGAGATACGACGCTTTCCCTTATGCTCTCCGGAACTGATCTCGAAGAGGTTTAGCCCGGCCAGTTTCATCATTTCAGAGATGGTTGCAAATTTCCTGAAATCTCCCACTTCGCCTATGAGACCGGCCGCCGTAATCTCACCGATTCCCTTTAAGGAGAGAATAGAGCGGCTATACGGGATCTCCTTGAGGTAGCCAGACATGTGTTCTTCAAGATCGGCAATGAAGTGCTCCGTTGCCTCCAGAGCGCTCAGAATCTCCCGTATCTCAAGAAGAATGCTCTCCCGGCCCTCGATAACGCCCACCGAATTGATTGCTCCCTCGTACAAAGCCAGGGCGCGTTCTTCTCCCAGTCTGCCCCGGCTTACCTTTTTCAAAATGGCCGTCATGGACTCAAGGCCACAGCGTGCGATACTCTGGGGCGTTGGGTAATGCCTTAAGATGAAGCGAGCACTCTTGGACCGCATCCCTTTCATCACCTGCACGAACTCGGGGAAAATGACGAAGGCAAGATCCCGTAACTGGTTTAAAAGAGCAGTCCGCCGCTTCATACACCGTTCCCGGCCATGGGTGAGTCTCCGGAGCTCTGCGGAAGCCCCCTCAGGTACGACCAGAGTAAGCGCATGGCCGAGTTCTATGATATCAGCGATAACCTTGGGGTCCTTCTGGTCCGTCTTCTGGGGAGAATTGCCCTGAAGCTCCTTAAGCCTCTTGGTATGCATGGGATTTACCTGTACCAACCGTACCGGCCTCTTTCTCAAATAGTGCACCAGTGGCTCCCCATAGACTCCTGTGGATTCAAACCCCACTACTATCTCATCAAGATCATAAGCCTTTTGTGCCTGGATAATGCGGTGGCAGAAGGTGGCAAACCCGCGACCGTTATTGAAAAACTCGAACGGCTTCGCATCTGTTCCATCAGGACAACGCCAATATCCAGAGTTAGTCGATTTTCCAATGTCCACTGTAGCAATCAGGGTTTTCCTATTGTTCCTCTTACGCTTTTCTGCTTTAATCTTTCCCATGGCTATACTCCTTTCTTGTGCCGGTTTTCGAACCAGCTTGGTTTAAATTATCCAAGAAAAGGGTATAGCCATTATTTTTGCGGCTCAACCTCATTCTAGAATATAGCAAGCTCTCCCCCAC
>JAVCDC010000046.1 GCA_030765135.1 Candidatus Tritonobacter lacicola
ATTATAATCTGTCTTGATCCATGCCTCGATAGTGAACGGGGAGCCGCTGAGGATGGCGTTGGAGGGGACAAGGTCCACGTAGCCGCCGACGCCGTCGAACGAGCCGCACCTGCCGTACGCTCCTCCCGCCGAGGTGGTCGCCCCGCCGGAGGCCGTGCCGTGGTTGCCGTTGCCCGATGAGTCGGTCACCTCGTCCGGTGTCCCGTCCCAGGAGTCCTCGTCCATGTGCCACATGGCGCGGGTCGCCCCGTCTGCCGGCACCGACAGGACAAGCGCGAATAGAGCAACACCGCCTGCGACGGCGATTTTCATCCTCTTGAACAAGTTCCCCACTATTAATAATCTCCTTTATATAGGGATGATTATACGCAACATTTGTGCCGGAAGGCAGGTTATGTTAAATATCACTCCAATACCTTGATATGCAGGCAGTTAGGAATGCGGCCCGTTTGCCGAGAGGCGTCTAGAGAGTGACAAAAACGGTATTTTCAGCGGTTTAATCAGTTAGAGAAAATGCCAGTATGGCACGATTTTGAAAGGGATAAATATATCGTGCCGGCTAGAAGAAGGTAGCCCTCGTCCTTGCTGGTTCTACCGCCACCCGTACTCGTGGCCGTATTTCGGGCCGTAGATATCCCCGTGATCTTCGATGTATCCGTCCGGACAGGGCGGCGTGGGTGGTGCCGGCTGGAAATTTACCCTTATTATCTCCGATAGTGGCGGGTTGGTCGGCGTGGGCGTTGCCGTGGTGGTGGCTGTAGGCGTGACAGTCGGCGTTGGAGTCTGCGTCGGGGTGGTTGTCGGTGTGGGAGTGAGTGTCGGCGTAGGTGTCGTTGTCGGCGTCATCGTGGGCGTCAGGGTCGGCGTGGGCGTCGGCAGGTAACCTAACGTTACGGAATTTACGGAAGGAGTATCGCCGGTGTCCGAGGTTGAGAGATTGACCCGGTACTGGATGTAGGTCATGCCCGTCGTGCCGGAGGTAATGATGTTTCCCGAGGGATCGGTGTATTCGCCGGACCATGGCCCCCAGCTCGCGCCGGCGGGAGAGACGGAGACCCAGTCCACTTCGTAGGAGAAATCGACATAAGCCGATACATTGGGGTAGAGGTCTATTGTGGAGAAGTTGCCGGTGGCCACGAGGGTCATGGTGTACCACTCGTTGAGTGTGACCGGGGAACGGCCGGCCCAATCCTCCCATCCGTCGTAACCGAGGAAGTCGCCGGCGGTAACGGGGACGTTATAGGTAACGACCAGTGTGTCGTCGGCGGGGTCCTTCGTGCCCTGGGTGTTGACGACCGAGAGGCCGCCGTTAGTGCCTGCATAGAGGAGTCCGGTGCCCGAATCGAGCCAGGAGTAGTAGGCGCCGTTGCCGCCGATCGCCGGGGTCGTGCCCTTGCCGTACGTCGCCGACACCGTGTCGTCCGCCGGATCCACCGTCCCCTTTGTGTCGATCACGGTTACCCCGTAGCTCGAGTTGTAGTGGCTCACGTAGAGGAGGCCGTTTGCCGCATCGAGGTACGTGTGCTTGACGGAGTTGCTCCCCAGGGCCGGCGCGGACGAAATCAACGTGCCGGTCGAGCTGCTCGTCGTGTTGTAGACGCCGTCGCTCTTATAGGTGAAAGAGGTGTTGCCGGTCATGTTTACCACCGAGAGGCAGCCCGGGGAGCCGCTCTGGGCGCTTATGTAGAGGAGGTTGTTTGCCGTGTCGATGAAGGAGTTCTCGATGTAGTTGTGGCCGATGGCGGGTGTGGAAGTTGTGCTGTAGCTCTTATGCAGCGTGTCGTCCGATGGATCGATTGTGCCCTTGGTGTCGATGATGGAAAGGCCCCCGCCCCACGTGCCGACGTGGAGGAAGTTTGTGCCGGAATCGAGCCAGGAGTGGAAGACACGGTCGTGCCCGATGGCCGGCGTGGATGAGATGTTGTAGGTTATTGCCAGGGTGTCGTCCGCGGGGTCCGTCGTGCCCTGTGTGTTGATTACCGAAAGGCCTCCGCCGAAGGTGCTCACGTACAGCAAGTTGTTGGAGGAATCCAGCCAGGAGTGTATAACGTTGTCGTCGCCTATGGCGGGGCTTGAGGAGGTTGTGTACCTCGTCAGCAGGGTATCGTCTGAGGGGTCCGTCGTCCCCTGTGTGTTTATAACGGTGAGGCCGCCTCCGTTGTCCCAGCTGCTGCTGACATAGAGCAAATTGTTGGTGGAATCGAGCCATGAGTGGTTCACGTTGTTGTTCCCTAAAGCCGGCGCGGTGGAGGTGGTGTAGGTTATTACCAGATCGTCATCTGAGGGATTATTCTCCGTGTCCTTGGTATTAATGACAGAGAGGCCGCCTCCACGTGTGCTCACGTAGATGAGTTTATTGCTGGGATCGCCGGAATCGAGCCAGGAGTGGAAGACGCTGTTGCTCCCGATCTCCGGGTAAAGGTTGGTATAAGACAATCTGGCTCTAGCCTTGATTATCGATCCCGCGGGGAAGTAATCCGCCGCCATGCCCGTGTCTATCGATATGCCGACGCCGCTGTTTCCGGGGCCGGTGAAGGTGATGATCCCCCCGCTCTCGGAGACGTTGCTGAAGAAGCTCGAGGTAAATGAGACGTTGCCGGTGTTCCCGTCGTCGAACTCGTCGGCCCAGAAGACGTCGCCGTTTCCCGCCCTCGTCTGCAGGGTGACGTCTTGCCCTGCTGATGCTGTCTCATCCCAGGAAATAAACTCGCTGGGCGTCGTCGAGAGGGGGAGGGGTCTGCTGCAGTACATCCCGCCGGGGTTATAACCGACCGTTGGGACGACGGACAGGCCTCCGCCCCACGTGCTGACATAGATGAGGTTGTTGTCGGAATCGAGCCAGGAGTGAAATACGCCGTTATACCCGATGGCCGGATTGCCGGAGGTCGTGTAGGTGGCGACGTGTGTATCATCCGAGGGATCAGCGGTACCCTGGGTATTAATGATGGAAAGTCCGCCATTGGTCCCCACGTAATAAAGCCCCGTACTTGAGTCGAGCCATGAGTGATAGGCCCCGTTGCCGCCGATGGCCGGAGATGTGTTGGCGCCATACGTTGTCGATACCGTGTCATCGGCGGGATCCACAGTTCCCTTCGTGTCGATCACCGTTATCCCGTAGCTGGAGTTGTAATGGCTGACGTAGAGGAGGTTGTTTGCAGAATCGAGGAATGAATGCTTGACGGAGTTGCTCCCCAGTGCCGGCGCGGACGAAATCAGCGTGCCGGTTGAGCTGCTCGTCGTATTATAGACGCCGGCGCTCTTGTAGGTGAAAGAGGTATCGTTGGCGAGATTGATCACCGAGAGGCAGCCCGGGGAGCCGCTCTGGGCGTTAATATACAGCAGGCTGTTGGCTGAATCCAGGAATGAGTTCTCGATGTAGTCGTGGCCGATGGCGGGTGTGGAAGTTGTGCTGTAGCTTTTATACAGCGTGTCGTCCGAGGGGTCGATGGTGCCCTTGGTATCTATAATGGAAAGGCCCCCGCCCCACGTGCCGACGTAGAGGCGGTTTGTGCCGGAATCGAGCCGGGAGTGCCAGACGCGGTTGTGCCCGATGGCCGGACTGGTGGAGGTGGTATAGGTTATGACCAGTGTGTCGTCGGAGGGGTCCGCCGTGCCCTGGGTGTTTATCACGGAGAGGCCGCCGTGGCTGCTTATGTAGATTAGGTTATTGGCCGAGTCGATGAAGGAGTGCTGGACTGTGTCGCTCCCGATTGCCGGAGAAGAGGCGGTGGTATATGCAGCCGCTAGGGTGTCGTCCGAGGCGTCGACCGTTCCCTTGGTATCGATAACCGAGAGGCCGCCGCCGCGGGTGCTGACGTAGAGGAGGCTGTTCGTCATATCGAGCCATGAGTGGTTGACTTTGTCATGGCCGATGGCCGGATCTGTAGTGGTGTTGTATGTGTACCCCCGGCCGAGGACGATCTCGCCGTCGGCCGTTTCGGTGATATATGTCGGCGCAAGGGGCTCTATATCTACATACCCCTCGTCGAACTCGGCCTTGGTGGACTGGGTGAGAGGATACGAGCTGCCGGGCCCTAAAGCGCAAAGGCAGATTGTAACCTGTAGAAGTATGAGGACCTTCTTCATGATAATGGTGCTCCTTTAAAAATCGTTCTCAAGTTTGCGGCTCAGATGCTAATTCTTATACATTACGAGGAATCCTAATATAAGCATAATACGTGCCAGAGGATGAGTTATTGCGAAGGGCTAACCCTACCTCTTAAAATACAATAAGTTACGAAAATTGTGGGGGCTATGGATAAGGGTGATGGCTGAAAAAGCGACATTTTATGGCCCGAAATCAGGCGGCAACCATGCCAATTTGGCGCTTTTACATCATAAGAGGTGTTCTGGAAGAGCGCCGTTTGTGATTATGATGTAACCGGTGATAATAGGGGATTATATACCGATTCATCCGGCCATAATTGCCCGATTTCCGTGATAGGTTGTATATGAGTTACAGGAGCCTATCCTCGGGGGTTGTGCGGTGGAATTACCAGCCGTAACCGGTACCTGCGCTGAAGCCGTGCCCACCATCGAGGAGGTAGCCGTCCGGGGTCGCCACGCGGAATGGCTGGAAATTGATTTTGATAGAGGTTGGTTGAGCGTTCGGATTCAGGGCTGTCGGTATGCCGGCGCACATGACTTCTACGAGGTCGTTGAAGCCGTCGCCGTCGGTGTCCGCGGAATTAAAGTTTGTCTCTTCCCCCTCGTCCCAGCTGCCGTTTCCGTTACTGTCTTCTATATTGTCGAAGAGTCCGTCGTTGTCGGAGTCCATCAAGGATGGGAACGAACAGAGGGCATCGAACCAGTTCTCGGCCATGATCGCGTATCCATCAGCATTGGGGTGCACGTCGTCTGCCATCAACCAGGTTTTAGCATGCCCCTGACCCTGATCGTATAAGTCGTTCCAGTTGCTGGTGATAAGCAGGTCGTAACCCGATAGCTGGTCCTGAAGTGCGTTGTTGAAAAGGCTTATCCACCATGAGCCCAGCGTCCCGTACAGCAGGTTCGGGGTGAACGTCGATACGATGATCTCGGCGTTCGTGTTGTCATTTAGCCAGTTCACGATCTGCTGTACCTCGTCCACGGTCTCGTTGATATTGCCCCCGCCGTTTAGGTCATTGCCTCCTATCATCAGGAGGACGAAATCGGGGTCATCGCCAGCCATAAGATTCTCATTCTCCAACCGCCCGAGGAGCATATCCGCCGTGTCGCCGCCAACACCCCTGTTCCGAACATCGATGTTCAGCGCGTAATAATGGCTATCTAGCAGGACAGCCATCTGGGCGGGGTAGGTGTACTCCGGGCCGCCGCTTCCCGCCCCCGCCGTGACGCTGTCCCCCAGGCAGGTTATGACGACGGGAGGGGTCTGCTGCGCGTTTGAGTTTGGAGATAAAACGGTAGCTAAAATGAAAAAGAGGGCGCAGAAAAACAGGATGGTGAAACGGGTATACTTCCGTTCTTTATTAAGATGATTCTTATCCACGCGATGGAGTGCGGCAAACACGTTACCAACCGTACCCGGTGGTTGTGCTGAAGGTTCTGCCGCTGTCGTTTAGGTAGTTATTGGGTGTTGAGGTGTCGAACGGCTGGAAATTTATCCTCAATACGGGTTTCAGGTCCTGGTTCTTGGCTGTATCGGCGTCGGCACACGTGATCTCCAGGAGGTCGCTGAAGCCGTCGTCATCCGTGTCCGCGAGCTGGGGGTTCGTTGTGTAAAAGGACTCCTCGGCATCGGACAACCCGTCATTGTCTGAGTCCATCAGCTCGGGGAACGCCTCGAGCTCATCGAGCCAGTTCTGGGCCAATATAGCGTGGCCGCCGTCATTGGGATGGACGTTGTCGTACATCATATCAGCCCATGCCTTTCCGCTTCCGGAATCGTAGAGGTCGTTGAAGTTACTGTAAAAATATCGATCGACTTGACCCTCGAGTTCCTCGAGATCACGATAAAGTATCTTGAGCCAGTTTTGTCCATTATATATCTGTATGCCGAGGTTGGGGTTCCAACCGCCCATATCAGCGATTCTGTTAGGGGTAAAGGCAGAGAGAATTATTTTTGGGGGTTGACCATCGGGGTTGATATGCGCCTTTATGAAATTGATGCACTCCTCCACTTCTGAAACGGTTTGGTTTACTATGGGACCGAATTCCTCTGCGCTCCCAGCCCCGGCAAGGTCGTTGCCGCCGATCATCAGGAGGACCAGATCGGGATTATCGACCAGAAGATCAGCAAAATGGGCATGTTCCGGGTTCAATTTATCGCGGAGGCCGCCGGCCGTCTCGCCGTTGATGCCGTGATTGTGCACCTCGAACCTCCGCGGGTAGTAATGCTGCTCAAGGAGGTTGGCCAGCTGGCCGGGATACGTGCTCGCGTAATCCTCGTAGGGGTCGGGTTGACCCTCGGGATTGTGAAAACCGTCGCCGTACGGATAGCTGTGTGTGACGCTGTCACCGAGGCAGGTTATGACGACGGGCGGAATCTGCTCAGCGGATGCATTCAGTGGCACGGCGATAATCAAAAGAAACAGGAAGGGGCAAAGAAAGGTAATGGCGGTGAATTCATACGAATGCGCTTTGTGCACATGCTTCATAACTACACGCTCCTTCTATATTTTTACTACAACCCGGACCGGATGTCAAGGGACGCCTGGTATTTAAGCAAGGATTGTGCCAGGTCAAAACGGTATGCCATAAGGTTAAAAGGCGCCGTTTTTCCGGCCCTCGCGGCAGAGATGCGATATTTATTGGCGGGCTGCAAACATGGTTGGCGGCTCATAGAGAGCAACCGTTCGATCAGTTGAATGCGGGGGTTATTGTTCTGCACGGGAAAAGGGGCGTGGCAGCCCCTTCTTTATTCCGCATTCCACGGATGAAAAAGGGGGCCGAAGATAGTGGAGAAGTTACCGTTCGGCGCTTTGGCGGTTTATGCAGGACCCCGGTGAGAGAATTGCCGCCGCGCCGTTTCCCTATTCCTCGGGCTTGATGGTGATGTACTTGGAGTTGTAGTCCGTCTGTCCCGTAGAGTCCGCGATTTCAAGGCTTACTTCATGTTGGCCCGAATCGTTCCAGGTCACATCGTGAGGCCCCTGTGTATCCCGGGTGCCTGGGCTGCCGTCCTTGAATTCCCAGTGCCAGGTCTCTATGGCAGAGGCCGCTGCCGACTTGTCGGTGAACGTTGCCTGCTCTTTCTCTTCGGGTTCTTCGGGGTCCCAATCGAAGTCGGCTTTTATCCAGTCGGTGGGCGTCGGCGTCGGGGGCGGTGCGGTAGATGGGATGGCGGCGATCTGCCTGACGTTGTTTCCCTCGGGGATAACCCAGAAGTCTCTCGCCTGGGGCTGCCCGTAGTTCGCTATGTCGGCCGTGGCTCGCGGGTAGCCGTCCTGGCGAGTTTGGGCCGCCTCATAAGTCGTGTCGCCCCTCTGGACGGGCTTCCATACCCACAGGTTGTCGTCTCCGCCCCTGTTGCCGAGGACGCCGATGACGTCGTAGGTGTCCGCGCTGTCCCCGCTCACGGCGTCGGCGCCGATGCCCATTATGGCCTGGATGTCGTTCCTCTGGGGGACTATCCAGAGGTCCTGCCCCTGCGGATAGCCCTTTTGCATGTTGTTTGGTGGAGGGATGGAAGGGTTCGGGCCGATCTGCCAGGACTGGTTTTGGAGGTATTCATCGACACCATATACTGCTTTCGGAGGAACCTTCCAGACGAAGAGGTTCTGGTCTCCCCAGGAATTCTCTATTGTCACTATTCTTTCGGCCGCGCTGTCGGCGGAGTTTACCACGCGCATGCCTGCCATGGCAGTGACATTGCTGTCACGGGGTATGAACCAAGTGTCCCTTGAAATGTAGAACTGGCCGATTGCCATGTTAAAGTTCCTGAGAAAAGAGTCAGTGTACGTCCAGTCGCCGAATCTCAGCGCGTTGTAGATGTAGAGCTCCTGGCCGCCCCAGGTGTTCTTCATGATGACGAGCTCGTCGATGCCGTCCGTGCTGTTTTCGGTCCTCGTCATCAGTGATGTGTTGTTTCCCTCCGGGACGATCCATAGGTCTCGGGCGATGGGGGAGGGGTTGCGCGCTATGGCGTCCCAGTAGGTCCAGTCGCCGGGCAGGATGGAGTTGTAGATGTAGAGGTTTTGGTCCCCGCCCTCATTCTTCATGAGAGCCAGGGCGCTGAGGTCCCTTTCCTCGTCGTCCTCCATGGCCAGGTGCGTCATGGCGATGGTGTTGTTGCCGGAGGGGATTATCCATAAATCCCTGGCTATGGGCGAGGGGTTTCTCGACGCCGCGTCCCAGTATGTTATGTCTCCGCACTCGAGGCTGCTGTAAAGGTAAAGGTTGTAGTCGTAGCCCTTGTCCGCCTTCATGACGTAAAAGCCGCCGCCCGCGGGAAGTATGTTGAGGGCCTTCATCACGGGGACGTGGTCCGCATAACTTGAATGGTCGGAATCGTCAGACAGTATGGGGGGAAGCTCGGTTTCCACACTGGGGAAGACGGTTGAGTCGAAGACGATGCCGTACGAATACTGATACTGACTGACGCCCAGATAGAGCGGGGAGGCATCCCCGATCACCTCGTTGGGGATAATCCAGTCATATTTGGAAGTGCGGTTCACGTTGGTGAAGACGTTGCCGTTCCTGTCCTGTGGCTGGCAACTTTCCTCTTCCACCTGCAGGAAGCTATCGAAGACGTCGATGAGACCCGGCTCCGAACCGTATGTCTGCGTGTTGAAATCGCCGCCGACGATAATGTACTGGCTCGAGTCGAAGTTAGCTGCAACGTATGCCTTGATCTGTTGGGCCTCGTCGATTCTTTTGGCTTTGTCCCCCTCCGTGTCCCCGGCTTTAAGATGGACGCTCACCACCTGGAGGTCTATGTCGCCGGGTATGTCTATCACAGCCCAGTCGAAGTAGCGCTGACTTATAGTCTGGTCGTTCCAGCTGCCGGAGCTCTTTAAGGGCCACCTGCTGACAATGGCGTTGGGCGGGACTAACGCGCTTGGTCCCCGGTACCAGTCGAAATCCGGCCCGAACGCTTCTTCGACCCATGCATCGTAGTCCTCACCCCATGGACTTTCGTCGTCCAGCTTCCATTCCTGCAGCAGGGCGACGTCGGGCTCCAGGCCCTGGACGATACGGGTCTGGTACATGGTGTCGTCCTTACCGATGTCGTATACGGCGCTTATGTTGTACGACATGAACTTAAGGTCGTCCGCCAGGGAAGGCGCCGCGACCAGGAGTGCGAGAGCGCAGGCCAGGGCGAAGAGGACGAGCAGCTTGCTTCCAAAAGGCACCGGAAAGGATTCCTTCTTTTTCATCGCAGGTCCCGTGTTATTGTTAGTGCTGTAAATTAACTCGCTTTGCTCATTAATTTATCAGGTTCCGGTTCCGCCGGAACTAAATTTTTGAATTCCCGATGCAGTAATGCTACCCTGCATTAGTATATATACCATCCGGTATTTCCTGTGTCAATTTTTTTTATGAGGGCATACACCTCGATATGCGTATTACTGCTTGCTTGTCTCGCGCCTTCCACGGGCGGATCGGAGGAGGCGGACCCCCTCCGGTGCTGGGACCTCGCGTACCGGTCTCCCTGCGCTGAATCGCCGGACTACGCCGCTGCCCTGGGTGAGCTCAGGCGGGGGATACTGTTCGGCGTGAGCGACTGCGACCTCTACTACAGGATGGGCTACTGCTACGAGAAGCTCGGCAAGGCCGACATGGCGAAGAGGTCTTTCCGGATGGCGTTGACTTCCCGTGATGAGTGCCCGGCAGATATCATCTACTACGCCCACCTTCATGCCGGTATGCTGGACTTCGAGGGGGGCGACCTCGGCGACGCGCTGGAGCATTTCAAAAAAGCCGCCGCGATCAAGCCGGATAGGTGGGTGGCGCGGAACAACCTCGCCGTTCTGGAGCGGGAGCTCGGAAGAAAGGAGGGCGGCGCTGACAGCCTCGCCCGGGCAGTGGACGGGAACCCGGTGTGGAATCGTAACAGGGCAATTATCCGCGGCGAGGAGGGGCTGACGGATGAGGCCCTGGAGGAGTGCGGCGGGGCCGTCTCGCGCGGCTGTAAAAAGGCATTTATCCAATATACCCGCGCCGAGGTCCTGAACTCGTCGGGTCGCCACGCCGGGGCGGCGGGGGAGTACCTCGCTTGTGCGGGAGGCGGTGATCCGGCATCGTATCTCAGGGTGGCCGAGATAGCGCTCCTCGAAGGCCGCTACGGGCGGTTCATCATAAGCCTCCAGAAGGCGCTGGACGTCGATCACGGGGCGGGCTTCCCGCCAGCTATCTCCGCGCGCTTGGGGGCTGCGCGGCTCCCCCTGCTGGAGGCTCAAGGCGGGCCTGTTCACAGGTACCCGGATGAAATCAAGGAGGAGCGGGCCGACCTGATAGAAGCTATATCCGGGGATGACGCGGACGCCGGCGCGCACTGCGGGCTGGCCCACCTGTACGAGTACAACGGGGAGGGGGAGAGGTACGGCGACGGGTTTCACATAGGCCGCGTGTTCGAGCATTATACGGCGGCCCTTTCCATCGACCCGGACCACGCCCGCTCCCACCTGGGCCTCGGGCGCCTCTATCATCTTGCCGGTGACGGTAAAAGCGCTCTCAGGGAGTATTCAGCGGCCGTCAAGGCCGATTCGCGGCTCTCCCGGGCACACTTCAACAAGGGTCTTATCTACGCTTCCCGGAACATGGCGGGGGACGCACTCCGTAGTTTCAGGGAGGTTTTGAGATACGAGCCCGAGCTTGCGCAGGCGCATTACAGGGCGGCGCTTGCCCTGACGCGCTCGGGGCGGTACGGTGAGGCTGTCGAGGAGTACGAGAAGACGCTCGCCCTCAACCCCGGTGATCCCCGCTGCTACTTCAACATGGGGCGGATCCACGCGGATTACCTCGGCGACAAAGAAAAGGCGGCCGAATACTTCGAGCTGTATCGCCGTTCCCTGCCGGAACCAATGAGTTAAATGAGTTATATGAGTTTTATGAGTTAAATGAGTTAAATGAGTTGAATGAACGAACTGTCCCGAACATTGGATGAAAAAGTGGTTCTGAACCCTGAGGTTTTTCTCGATCTTTCGCTCGTGGTCCCGGCGTACAACGAGGGATCTAAAATCGGGCGGGACCTGAAGGAGCTCACCGACTATCTGGGCGGAACGGGGTTATCCTACGAGATACTTGTTATCGATGACGGCAGCGTGGACTCGACCGCGGCTGTTGTCTCGAAGTTCGCGGGAATGTGCCGGAATGTGGTCCTTTTGAGGAACGGGAGGAATAGGGGCAAGGGTTACTCAGTGCGAAAAGGCGTCCTGGCGGCACGGGGGAGGTACGTTGGATTCCTGGACGCGGGGTTGTGCGTTCCCCCCGGGGAGATAGGGAAAGCGCTCGCACTCCTGAACGACGGCTGTGATATCGCGCTTGGTTCGAGAGGCCTTCCGGATTCGTCCATTCTCAGGAGGCAGCCCTGGTACAGGGTGGCGGGATCTAAAATATTCGCCCAGATTGTCTGGAAGATAATGGGCTTATCGGCTATAAAGGATACCCAGTGCGGCTTTAAATTTTTCAGGCGCGAAGTCGCACGGGAGATATTCTCGGAGATGAGGACGGACGGGTTCATGTTTGACGTCGAGCTGCTTAGGAGGGCGCTGGCGAAGAAACTGAAAATCAGGCAGTTTCCCATATCCTGGTCCAACGACCCGGATACGCGGTTCAGGCTTGTTTCCGGTAGCATCCGGAATATGGTTGAACTGGCCGGGATTGTACTGAGGGGAAGGAAAAATTACCATGTCTAGATATCTGGTGACCGGAGGGGCCGGCTTTATCGGCTCTCATGTCGTGGACGCACTGCTTTTGGCGGGGCACGAGGTCCGCATTCTCGACAGCCTTCAGCCGCGCGTCCATCCACGCGGCAAACCCGCCTATGTCCCGGAGGATGCCGAGTTTATCCAGGGGGATGTGCGCGATGAGCACGCAATGGCGCGCTCCATGAAAGGGATGGACGGTATATTCCACCTCGCGGCGTATCAGGACTACATGCCCGACTTCAGCACCTTTCTACACGTTAACGCGGTCAGCCCGGCCCTCTTGATAGAGTTGATAGTAAGGGAGAGGCTTGGTATCGAAAAGATTGTCTTCGCCTCGACCCAGGCGGTATACGGCGAGGGAGAGTACCTATGCGGCGAGCATGGAGTTTTTCATCCCGGCCCACGCCCCCTCGATCAGTTGAAGGAGGGTCGCTGGGAGACGCTGTGCCCGCAATGCGGCAGGGAGGCGGAGTGGCAGCTTACCGGCGAGACGGCGGTGAGCCCGTATACCGCTTACGCGATATCCAAGTATTGCTCGGAGCTGGCTTTTCTTAACCTGGGCCGGCGCTACGGGATCCCGGCGGTGGGGCTTCGCTATTCGATCACGCAGGGGCCGAGGAACTCTTTCTATAACGCCTATTCCGGGGTTTGCCGCATTTTCTCACAGAGGATACTTAGCGGCGCGCGCCCGATCGTCTTCGAAGACGGAAAACAGTTGAGGGATTACATCAATGTGGAGGATGTCGTCCGCGCCAACCTTCTCGCGATGGAGGCAGGGGAAGCCGACTACCGGATATTCAACGTCGGGGGAGGAAAAGCGATAAATGTTATCGAGTTTCTCGATGCCCTGGCGGGGGCTTTCGGTGAGGCGGCGGAACCGGTTCTCAGCGGGGAGTTTCGCTACGGTGATACGCGTCACACGGTATCGGATATAAGCGCGCTGCGGGGCCTTGGCTGGGAGCCGGCGGTCTCGCTGAAAGAGAGCCTTGAGCGCTACGTCTCCTGGCTTCTAAAGCAGCCCGACGCAAGGAGCATCCGCTACGTCGAGGCCGACAGGGAGATGCGGGAGAGGGGCGTGATACGGAAGGGAAGCGCAGGATGAAGGCGATGGTTCTGGCTGCGGGGAAGGGTGAGCGCTTCTCCTCTTTCCATGACACCATTCCCAAACCCATGGCAAGGCTGGGAGACAAGCCCGTTCTGGAGCACGTCATAGATCACCTCCGCTTTTTTGAAATCCTGGATATTATTATAAATCTCCACCACCTTCCCCGCGTAATAATGGATTACTTCGGAGACGGCGCGAAGTGGGGTGTTACAATCAAGTATTCGTTAGAGCCCGAGCTCCTCGGGACTGCGGGAGCAATACGGAAGGTGGCGGACGAGCTGAAGGAGACATTCCTCGTGTATTACGGGGACAACCTCTGCGAGTGCGACCTCGGCAAGCTCAGGGGTTTTCACCGGGAGAGAGGCGGCCTGGCGACAATCGTCACCGCCGAGAGCTACGATGACATAGCGGGCGGCGTGGTCGAGTGCGCCGGCGATGGGCGCCTGATTCGCTTCGTCGAGAAACCGGCCGTCACCGGTTCCGGGAAGAGATGGGAAAACGGAGGTATATATATTATCGAGCCGGATATTATAAACTGTATCCCCGAAAGTGAGCAGTGCGATTTTGCCCGGGACATCTTCCCGGCGCTTCTCGAGGCGGGCGAGAGGATATATTGCTATGAGGCGGAAGGGTATGTCCGGGGGATAGACACGCCCGAGCGTTATGAAAGAGTTAAAAGAGAAATTGAGGAGGGGGGGCTGACGCTGCGATGATAATCACCAGGACACCGATGAGGATTACACTCGGGGGAGGAGGGACGGATCTTCCGTCTTACTACAGCAAGTACGGCGGAGCGCTGGTTTCCGCAGCTATAAACAAGTATATGTTCATTTACGTGAACCGGCCGATCGTGGACGATCTTATCAGGCTGAAATACTCCAGGAGCGAGGTCGTCGAGAGCGTGGACCAGGTCCAGCATGAGATCGCGCGGGCGGCGATGCGGATGATGGGCATAGAGAAGTCCCTGGAGATTATCTCCATGGCCGATGTGCCGGCCGGGACGGGCCTCGGCACATCCAGCTGCTACGCCGTGGGGCTTCTTAACGCCCTTCACACTTTAAAGAGAGAGCATATACCGCTCCAGGAGCTTGCTGAAGAAGCGTGCGACCTTGAGCTGAACAAACTCGGCAAGCCCATTGGAAAGCAGGATCAGTACATGGCTACCTTTGGGGGGGTGACCGTGCTTGATATTGATAAGAACGGCGTGGTCGATGTGCGAAAGGCGAATGTTTCGGATGAAACCATAGATGACCTGAACAGGAACCTCCTTATGTTCTATACGAATACTTCCCGCAGCGCCGACGAGATACTCTCCGAGCAGAGCAGGGGAGCGAAAGAGGAAAAGAAGAATGTCGTGGAGAGCATGCACGCGATCAAGGAGATCGGGTATAAGATCCTGGAGGCGCTGGAAAGCGGGAACCTCACCGAGGTGGGATTGTTGTTTGATGATCACTGGCAGCACAAGAAAAGGATATCATCAAAGATGTCGAATCCCCGCTTTAACGAGATTTATGAAATAGCAAAGGAAAACGGTGCCTTGGGAGGAAAAATTTCAGGAGCGGGGGGAGGAGGATTCTTCGCGTTCTACATAGAGGATAATCATAAAAAACTAAGAGAGTCGATGAAGAAGATTGGATTAAGGGAGATGCGTTACCGTATTGATTTTGAGGGCACGAAGGTGCTGGTTAATCTCATGGACGGTGTCCGATAATAAAATTTTTCTTTGAAAAATTTTATGTTTGTTACTGATGAAACTTAAGGGAAAAGTTGCTGTCGTCACAGGCGGGGGGCGGGGCATCGGCAGAAATATAGCCCTGGCCTACGCGAGGGAGGGAGCTAGCGTGGTCGTGGCCGCGCGCACGACGGCGGAGATAGAGTTAACCGCCAAGGAAATAGTCGTGCTCGGTGTGGAGTCGATGGCCGCAAAGACAGACGTAACGCGCTACGAGGATGTGGAGCGCCTTGTCGCCGCGACGCTGGAGAGGTTCGGCAGGATCGATATTCTCGTTAACGACGCGGGTGTGCAGGGACCAATCGGCCCGGTGGCGGAGATTGACCCAAAAAGATGGGTCCACGCAGTTATGGTGAATCTCATCGGGACTTTCTACTGCTGCCGCGCCGTGCTGCCTCCGATGGTCTCCGGGAAACGGGGAAAGATCATCAATGTCTCGGGCGGGGGCTCGGTGAGCCCGCGCCCCTTCTTCACGGCTTACAGTGCCGCGAAGGCCGCCGTCGTGCGTTTCACGGAATCACTGGCTGGAGAGCTCGCGCCTTATAATATACAGGTCAATACCATGGCGCCGGGGGCCACGCCTACCAGGATGCTGGAAGAGGTTTTAGGTCACGCCGGTGAAGCGGGCAAGGACGAGGTTGATAAGGCTGAGGCCGTGCTCGGGGGCGGAGGAGTTGACACCGAAAGGCAGGCAGCGCTGGCCGTTTTTCTTGCCTCCGGAGAGTCGGACGGCCTGACGGGCCGCATGCTTCACACCAGCGAGGACTGGCCCTCCCTGGCCGGCCGCGTTCACGAGATCATGGCCACCGATCTCTACACTGTCAGGCGCGTCCAGCCCTGGAAATCCGGCATGGAAGGCCGGATTTCCAGTTAGATTAGAAAATTTGAACAAATATAAATTTGCTCGCTTTGCTCGCGAATTTATTTAGCAAACGGAGTGAGATAAATATTATGAAAATCGCCATTGTCGGCGCCGGCCTGATAGGGGAGCGGAGGGCCCGCGTGGCATCATCTTATCCCGCAACTACCGTGGCCCTGGCCATAGATATTGATGAAGAAAAGGCCTCGGGGCTTGGCGGGGAGCTTGGCTGCGCCTGGGGCCTTGACTGGAGAGAGGCGGTAGAGGGCGGAGACATAGATGCGGTTGTCGTGGCGACTCCCAACAACTTCCTCGGGCCGGTTAGCATGGCGGCGCTGAAAGCGGGCAAGCACGTACTATGCGAGAAGCCCATGGCGATTCGCGTGGATGATGCCGAGAGGATGGTAGAGACAGCGAGTGGCGCAGGTGTAACCCTAATGGTGGGGTACACACTGCGATACCATCCCGCTATCGCGAAGGCGCGTGAGCTTCTGGTCTCGGGCGCCGTAGGGGAGCCGATGTACGTCAGGGGCTGCTACGGCCACGGCGGCCGCCCCGGCTACGAGGCTGAGTGGAGATTCGACCCAAAGGTCTCCGGCGGCGGTGAGCTTATAGATCAAGGGGTCCATCTCATAGACCTTTCACGCTGGTTTTTAGGGGAATTCGATGAGGTCTCCGGCACGGTCTCGGCATCGTTCTGGGATATCGCCCCCCTCGAAGACAATGTATTCGCGACTTTGAGGACGCCGGGCGGGAAAGTGGCGAGCTTTCACGCCAGCTGCACCCAGTGGAAGAACCGTTTCACCTTTGAAGTATTCGGGAAGAATGGCTACCTTATCGTAGAGGGTCTCGGGGGAAGCTATGGTCCGGAGCGGCTTGTCCTCGGGATACGGGATGCTGAGAACCCGCCCCCGAGGGAAGAGATTTTTTCGTTCGAAGGGGGAGATATTTCCTGGCGGAACGAGTGGGGGGAGTTCGTTCAGGCCATAGAGGCAGGCAGGGAGCCCCTCGTTGGCGGACATGACGGGTTGCAAGTCCTTCGAATCGTAGAAGCAATCTACCGTTCGGCAAAGTCCAAGAAGGCAGAAAAATTATGCGGTAATGGTAATAATTTTGCTGCTTCGGAATGTAAAAACGACTGATTTCAACCGCGGATTAAACGGATTGAACGGATTACAAAAAGAGGTTACCTGACATAAGTGGTAGTGTTGCGGGATGTGGTGAAAGGAGCAGTATAGAAATGAAAGAAAGAGGATTTGAGAGCTATATCAGCCGGTACCTGAATGAAACGGCGGAGATAGCGGAAAAGGTTGACCGCGCCATAATAGCACGAATGGCGTCAATGCTGGCCGAACTGCGGGAGATCGGCGGCAGGTTGTTTATCCTCGGCGTCGGCGGGAGTGCCGCGAACGCCTCCCACGCGGTGAACGATTTTCGTAAAATCGCCGGTATCGAGGCCTACGCCCCGACAGACAACGTGGCGGAGCTGACGGCGTGGACAAACGATGAGAGCTGGGAGTGCGTCTTCGCCAGGTGGTTGAGGGGGTCGAAGTTGAATCAAAAAGACGTGATCATGATCCTCTCCGTCGGAGGCGGGTCGGAGACAGCGTCACTGAACCTGGTGAGGGCCATGGAATACGCAAAGGAGAGGGGCGCCTCGATCATGGCTATCGTCAGCAGGGACGGCGGGAAGGCGCTGGAGCTGGCGGATGCCGCGGTACTGGTTCCAGTCGTTTCCGACGAGAGGATCACTCCTCATGCGGAGGGCTGGCAGGCGGTCATCTGGCACCTCCTTGCCAACTGTATTGCCTCTAATGAGTAAAAAAGAGAAGCTCCGGCGAAGCCGGAGCGCGGATAAATTCGCGAATAAAATCCTGAGCCTGTCGAAGGGCGAAGTGAGTAAATTTATAAACAGGGCCGTTTTCCTCGACAGGGACGGCGTCATCAACCGGATCATCTATCACCGCGATATAGGTGTTATCGATACGCCTTTTACCGTGAAGCAGATGAGGTTGCTTCCCGCCGCCGCTGTGGCGATCAAGAAGCTCAACCGCCTGGGTCTGAAAGCGGTAGTCGTATCCAACCAGCCCGGCATAGCAAAGGGGCATTTCGACCGTCGGGCACTGAAGGCCATGACGGAGAAGATGGAGAGGGATCTTAAAAGGGGCGGGGCCCGCCTCGACGGCATTTACTATTGCCTCCATCACCCGCAGGCGGTCAATCCCTCTTACAGGAAGAGGTGCTCCTGCCGGAAGCCGCATCCCGGCCTTTTAAAGGAAGCGTCGAGAGAGCTGGATATAGACCTTGAGAGTTCGTTCATGGTGGGGGACAGCATAACCGATATCCAGGCGGGCAGGAGGGCAGGGTGCACGACTATCTTGATCGGCACACTGAAGTGCGACCTTTGCAGGTTGATGCAGGCGGAAAAGATAGAGCCCGATCACATAGTGCCGGATATACTATCAGCCGCCAAACTCATAGAGAAGCTTTGGAAATCAGAAAAATATGGAAGTATAGAAATATCACCTAGCAACCACTGATAAAACTGAGCTGATTAAAACAAGAAGGGCAAGAAGAAATAGAAACCACTTAGAACACTGAGGACACTGAAAATAACTGTGGCACGCTGATCGATTTATGAGCACTATATTTTACTAATCAGTTTAATCTGTTTAACCTGCGGTTAAAATTCGCCTGTTTTTAAATTCAGTTGATTCAGTATCTTCAGTAGTTTAAATTAACCAGATCCTAGAAGGAGGAAGAAATGGCTATTTTTATTGATTCATCGAATGTGGCGGAAGTGGAGGAGATTACCAAGTGGGGCATTATCAGCGGGGCGACGACCAACCCGAAGATCATCTGCCAGGACGGGCTCAGCGGAGGCCTCGAAGGGACGATTAAAAAAATAGTGGACATTGTGAAGGGGCCCGTGAGTGTTGAGGTCACCGAGGAAGATGCCGCGGGCATGGTCGAGCAGGCGAAAGAGTTTGCCGCGTGGGATCCCGAAAACATCGTCATTAAGGTGCCGATAGGCCAGGAGGGGTTGAAGGTTGTAAACACGCTGGAGAACGAGCTCGGTATAAAGACGAACGTGACCTGCATGATGTCTTTCAACCAGGCTTACCTCGCTTCCCTGGCCGGGGCGACCTACGTCAGCATCTTCTTCGGGCGCATCAAGGACATGGGATACGATCCGAGGGAGGTCATAGCCGACACGCGTGAGATGATAGACAGGGAGGAACTCAAGGCGCAGATCATCACCGGGTCCATCCGTCATCTCATGGATGTCAACGAGGCGTTCCTAGCCGGGGCCCACATCGTGACGATCACCCCGCCCATACTAAAGAAGATGACATGGAACCCCCGCTCGGAGACGACGATAGAGGAGTTCAATCAGATCTGGCGGGATATGAAAAAGAAGGGCCTGCTTAAATAAATAAATCGCTGATTGATCAGCGGTTTTTTTATCAGTCGTACTCCATCGAGCGGATGCCGGTATCCCCCATGACCTCGTCCCTGAGGGGGCAGGCCACTGTCCCCTTCTCGGGGTTTTCGTTGAGATAGTCACAGCTTTTGCAGTACTTGTTCTTCTTGGGCGGGAAGTACACGCTCTCGGCCTCCGGCTCCCCCTCGCCGTAATTGCGGATGTTGTCTTTCATCTCGGCCGCTACCGCGTCGATATCGGCGACGACGGCGGGAATGTCCTCTTTTTTCCTCGTCGTCCAGGTTATCTTGTCGAAGTTGAGCATGATGAGACCCATCTTCACGATGGGGAGGTTCAAGACCTCCTCGCAGGCCCAGAAGTATATGGTGAGCTGATCGTCGTGATCCACCTTCTCCTGCGGCCTGTCGGTGGGCTCGGTCTTGTAGTCGAGGATGATGTACTCGTTGTCTCCGATTTTGTCTATCCTGTCTATGAAGCCGGTCATTACGACGTTCTTACCCAGGGGGATCTCGAAATAACGCTCGATCGTGAATGCCGGGCCGTATTTGCCCTTGATCTCCTTGTTGTAGTACCTCTCGATCATCTCCCTGCCTTTTTCGTGGTACTTCTTCTTCTCCGCTTTGTCTTTGTAGCCTTCCTGGTAGTTGTTGAAGGCTTTGTCCCAGCACTTCATGAGGTACCTGAGGGATGATTTCTTCTTGCCATCCGGGTCGAAGAAGTACTCGAATGCCTCGTGGACGGCGGTGCCGAAGCTGAAGAAAGGCCGTGGCCCCGTGCCGAGGTGGTCTATGTACGATTTTTTCCAGGCCCTGGGGCACTTCTTGTAAGAGGAGAGCTTCGAGTAGCTCATGCGTATGCGCTGCTTGTAGACATCCATCGGCTCGTCCGCGACGAGGTCGTGCGGCTTGACGGGCCACGCCGGGCATACTACGAGGTACTCGCAGGTGCTGCACAGGGGCCCCTTCTCGGCCAGTGCCTCGGAATCGTTCACGGCGGCTTTCTTGACACTCCTGGTGCTGATAAGCGTGTCGAACATCTCGACGATTTTTTCGGTGGTCTTGTGGATGATGCCGTTTTTTTCGGCGAGCTGCAATATGTTGGACGCGTCTTCCTTGATCCTCGTCTTCGCCGCCTTTATTTCCTCCTTGCCCGGCGTTGCGCTTACCTTCGTGTTCGAGCGGAGGAAGTAAAAGCTCACCTTCGCGACGTTGTCCAGGTACCGCTTGTGGGTATTGGCTCCCCTGAAGAGGATGATCGCCTGGAGGTTCGACTTGAGCTCTTCCTCGGTGGGGACGTTCTTCCCCGTCTTGTAGTTTATCAGCTCGAACCTGCCGTCCTCGAGCCGGTCTATCCTGTCGATACGGCTGCTGACTGTTAAGTCGGGGGTTATCTGCCAGCGGATGGATTGGCTGAGGTACTTGACGTCCGGCTTTTCATCCGTGAAGGTACCGTGGAACTTCTCGAGGATTCCCCAGCCGAGCTTCTTCTCCATCTGTTCGGTCGCCTCGTCCGGATACCCTCCCGGCTTCCAGTGCCTGTCGTATATGGACCTGAACTGTTCGAGGGACGGAATGGGGTGTGTTCCCATCTTGTGAAACGTCTCCAGCGTGTCGTGTATTGACTGGTAGAAGTTTAGCGCGGAGCTCTCCTTCTTTTCGACGGGCACCTGGTCCACGTACGCGAGCTTGTACTTCAGCGGGCAGTTTTCGAACGTGTTGATCTTGCCGTATGACAGCCTCATCTGCTCCATGACTATCTCCTTATATATAAATTAGCTCGCTGCGCTCGCAAATTTATTATGTCTTCTACTTCGTCGAAGACCCTAATAAAATCCCGAGGCAGTAATTTTGAAAAATATTGCCTGATTATAGCCCAGGAAACTTTTCCCGGCAATGTTTTATAAGGTATTCACTTTCAGAGGTGTGGGGGCTAACCGTCCGTCACGCGGATGATGCCGTCGACGAACTTCGCCTTCCGTTTCATTATCACATCGTATTTTTTCCAGAAGGCCTCCTCGAGTTCGTTAGCCTTTACGTCGAGGGCGATGCAGTTTCCCAGGAGCAGTATCAGGAGGTCCGCGTGCTCCTCGACGAGCTGGTCGCGGCTTTTCCCCTTGGTAAGGCACTCGCAGATCTCTCCGATCTCCTCCATGATGATGTTCATGCGGTAGAGCATGTTCTCGCCGCCGTTGTTCTTGAAATCGTGCTTCTCGTGAAACTTCCTGACCGCCTCAAGCATTTCTTTCAACTCCTCCTCCTTCTGGAATCTTTACCCAATTATTACTCAAGCAGCTGCACAATAGACGGTGATAACTAAGAAACAAGATACAAGGTACAATAACCAAATAATATTCAAATTCAAAATTCGAATAACCAATTTCTACATTTTCATATCGAGGGCGTAATATTGGTTTGGTGATTGGATGTTGGTTATTGGTTATTTTTTGTATCTTGTCTCTTGGTGTTTGGCTATTTATTTTGCTTTCTCAGCGCCTCTGCGGTTCGTTTTTCAATTTATTTACCGCAGAGACGCGGAGTACGCAGAGAATATCACTGGCATTCTTCTAGACCTAATACCATGCGCTTAATTCCTTGCTTCAGCACAGGCACATTGAAGTTTATAAGAAGTCCAACCTTCCAATTTCCGAGCTTAAGATAAGTCAACAGTTGAGCCTCGTGGATGGGCAACACATTCTCAACAGCCTTTATCTCCACTACAACCTCATTTTCTACCAGTAAATCCAGACGATATCCACAGTCTAGGCGAAGACCCTTGTATTCAATGGGAAGGGGGCGCTGGCGATCGAAAGAAACTCCCTGTAAAGTAAGTTCTCGGCACAAGCACTCCTCATAGGCCGATTCTAACAGACCTGGCCCAAGCGCACGATGTACCTCGATCGTCGCACCAATGATCCTCTCTGTTATCTGGTTAACCCTCATCTTCTCCTCTGCGTTCTCAGCGCCTCTGCGGTTTGTTTTTTGATTTGATTTCCTCGAAGATGGATTTTGCCAGTGTGCTGAGGGAGCGGTCGCGTGCGCCGAGGACCATGATGACGTCTTCCTCCGCCGCTATTCCTGCGATGAGCCGTATGAGCTCCCTACGGGAGGGTGGTCTGAACGTGTTTGGAATTGATCTTGCGATTTCCCTCACAAGGTCATCGGACATGATCTCCTTCCTGGCCGTCCCGCCGGCATAATAAATATCGAGGATAAAGAGGTAGTCATTGGAAGAGAGGCTGTTGGAAAAAGCCTCTATCAGTTCGTCTTTCAGAAATAGTGTCGGGCCGTAACCGTGCGGCTGGTAGATGACGATGCGCCGCTTTCCAAGGAGGTGTGTTGCATCGAGGGCCGCACGGATCTTGGATGGGTTGTGGGCAAAATCGTCGATGACAGTGATTCCGCCGGCCGTCCCGACGATCTCCATCCTCCTCCTCAGGCCGACGAAGGTGTCTAGGGCGCCTGCGATGCCGTTCATGGGGATGCCAACCGACCTGGCGACGGCGATGGCGGCGAGGGCGTTGGAGAGGTTGTGTTTGCCCTGCTGCCGTATCCTGAATGCCTGACCGTGCAGTGTGAATTGCGAGCCGTCCGGGCCCAGGCTGACGGCTGACGGCCTGAAGGAGGCATTTCCCCTCAAAGCGTAGGTGACAATATTCTTGTCTCCGGGGACGACTTCCTCCAGGAGGGGGGAATCGGCGTTGACGATGATTGTGTCCGTCGCATTGGTGAGGAACGCCCTGAAGAGGCGCTTGAGCTCGTCCATCTCCTTATGGTCTTTTTTTATGTTGGATACAAGGGCCGTGTGGCACCGGTATTTCGTTATCCACCCGTCGCTCTCGTCCACCTCGAGGATGAACCATGGTGACCGGCCGAGGCGCGAGTTCCCGGGGTCGTCTGCTGTCTCGTAGTTTCTCATGCAGGCGCCGATGACAATGGTTGGGTCGTGGCCGGACTGTATCATGATGTGGGCGGTCATGGCCGTTATGGTGGATTTGCCGCTCGTCCCGGCGATGCCGACGGCCTTTTTCTCCCCCGTCAGGCTTATGAGAAACTCCGCCCTCTTCAGGATGCGGAGCCCCAGCTCCCGGGCGAGTGTCAGGTCGGGATTCGATTCTTCAATTGCCGGCGAGGCAATGACGGCGTCGGGCGTCACGCCGAGGCCGGACCCGTCCTGGGGATACAGCTTTATACCGAAGGACCGCATCTTTCCGAACAGTTCGTTGTCCCTTTGCCCGTCGAGGAGCCTGTCCGATCCGGTGACGGCGGCACCGGATTTTGACATGAGGTAGGCAAGGCTGCTCATGCCCGTCCCTCCGATGCCGATGAAATGATATTTTCTGATTGCTTTCATCCTTGTGCTGGGAGCGTTGTATTGATTAAAAAAATTATCCACGAATTTCACTAATTAAACAACTGGATCTTAAAATAAGGAGCAAACATATAACCGCTGATTTGACGGATTACGCTGATTTAGGAAATCAGAGTTACGAGTATATAGGCAATCCGTTTAATCCGTGGTTCTTTTTCTCTTTGAGTATTGGGTGTTGATCATTCGTGGTTTTTATCTGTGTTTTCAAAGAGGGGGAGATAATATTTCTCGATAATGACGTCCCATCTGAATTCTCTGCGCGCCTTTTCCCTTGCTGCATTTCCCATCCGCCTTGCCAGTTCCGGGTTTTCGAGGAGGTTTCGCACACGGTCGGCCAGGGCCCCGGCGTTGCCACGGGGAAAGATATAGCCGGTTTCGCCCTCATCCACGATCGTCGGCAGGGCTCCGCAGGAGGAAGCAACGACGGGTGTGCCGCAGGAGAGCGCCTCAACGGCCGTTATCCCGTAGGGCTCTTCCCAGATCGAAGGGACTATGACGAGATCGCAGCTGTTGTAGAAATCCGGGAGTTTCTCCCTGTCGTACCAGCCGCAGTACCGGACAAATTCGTCGCGACGCTCTATCTCTTGGGGGGAGGCGACGAGGACTTCGAATTGGTGGCCCTCCGAGTGGAGTGCGCGGAGCGCTTCGAGGGCGAGGCTGAGCCCCTTGCCTTCTTCGTAAAACCTGCCGGCGAGTCCTATTGTGAAGGCGCCGTCGGACCTCCGCCGGACGGGCGCGAAGAGATCCGTGTCGACTCCAGAGGGGACGAGCATTATGTCCGGGTGGTATTCCCTGAGAAGGTTTTTCTGGACGGCGTTGTAAGCGATGACTTTCCGCGCCTCCTTGAGGAACCTGCGGAACAGGCGCCGGTACACGGGCAGAAATGCCAGGCTCGTGAGGTACTCGTGAAAGACGAAGTACTGCGGTCGGTTCTTCAGCAGCTTCACAACGCCGGGGAGCAGGGGAAAGAGGTTCCGGCGGCACTCCCGGCAGACGGCGCGATCCGCGCCCAGAAGGTCGGAGCGGCAGTTTCGCCCGTCTCTGAACCGGTTATTCTGTATGCAGAAAATCTCGTAGGCGTAAAACCGTACGATGGGGCTGTATTCTCTCAGGGCGTGGACCAGGAAGGGCTTGAGAAAATAGCCGTCCGCGATGAAGACGAAATCCGGGCCGAACGCCTCTATCTCCCGCTTGAACCGCCTGGGCGCCGCCAGAAAGTTGTATGAGTACCTCGAGAAAGGTATTTGCTTTACGGGGAACGGGAGTGGTGCCTCTAACCTTCCGCGGGCGAAGCCGTAATCGAGGAGCGGGACAAAGAGGACGGGCTCGTGACCGCATATCCGCAGGTGCACGGCTATGTTCTTGATGTCAACCCACGATCCACCGACCGGGGGCCAGTTGAAACATAAATCGACAATAGCGATTTTAGCCATGTTTGTCTATAATACCTGGAATAGCTGGTCGGGATTATGCCGGCCTTTATACCGTTTCCGGTGCGGCGGGAAGCATCCTTTTGATGCGGCAATCCGACCCGTCCCGGGAGCGGCACAAATAAGGACCTTCCGATGGAGCCGACCTGTCCCGCTCTGTTATAAGAATTAATGAACCGGATCATATCATATGTTTCGTCGGTGCTCAAGCCGGCGATGAATCGATTTGACATCATTGCCGAAATGATGTTTATTATTCATCCGGTTTTACTCTTACCGGGTTTGGTGCTGGGCGATCACCTCGGGGCAGTGTCGATTGGATTGATTGAAGTGAGTGCTTTTTACGTCAAACAGGAAACCGTTTGCTTTGAAAGTCATTGAACGATTGAAACTGATTTTTACCGTCCACAGGGACCTTCTGTTTCACCTGGCCCTGAAGAACCTCAAAATACAGTACAAGTACGCATTCCTGGGCTTCCTCTGGGCTTTTCTCGTCCCCCTCTGCCTGGCCCTGATTTTCTGGTTTCTTTTCTCGGTTTTATTCCGGAGGCCGACGCCGCCCCTCTCGATCGTAACGGCTCTCTTCGTTTGGCAGTTTATAAGCGTGAGCATATCCGGAGGGACAAACTCAATCGTGGAAAGCACCGGAATTTTGAAGAAGGTGTATTTTCCCAGGGAGATCATTCCACTTTCGATTGTATTGTCGAACCTCATTAATTTTATCTTGTCCCTTGTCGTCCTTATTCTCTTCGTCCTGGTGTATAACCTGGCGCTGGGGGTGAGGCCTCTCTTCCCCGCCGGCATCCTTTTCCTGCCTGCCCTCGTATTTCTCACCGTGATCCTGACGTCGGGCCTTGCCCTTCTAACCTCGTGCCTTCAGGTTTTCTACAGGGACGTTAAATATGTCGTCGAGATCGTACTCATGGTGTGGTTCTACATGTCAGGCGTCTTTTTTACCGTGGAGCTGGTTGCCGAAGGCGCAATAAAGAAGGGCGTCCCATGGATTACCAGCTTGTTCATGCTGAATCCGATGTACGATCTTTTCAGCATGTACCGGCAAGCAATTCTGCCGAAGGCCGTTGAGGGCATGGTAGTCAATACAAGTCTCTATTATCCCGTCTGGTTGATGGTCCTTCAGACTATCGTCATATCCATCGCCATATTTATGTTTTCCTATCACCTATTCATAAAGAGAGAGGGCGAGCTGGTCGACCTTATATAGCGATGAAGAGGGAGGCGCATAAAGCTATATCAATCGAGGGGCTGGGCAAACGCTACCGCGTTTACTTCGAGAAACCGGCGCTTATCAGGAGCATATTGCCTTTCCTTGTTACCCAGGGAAAGATCCAGCAGTTCTGGGCGCTGCGCAATGTCAACTTGGATATAGAAGCGGGGGAGTGCGTCGGCATTATCGGGCCGAACGGGTCGGGAAAGAGCACCCTCCTCAGTATTCTCGCGGGGGTAACGGAGCTCACGGAGGGGCGTCTCGACATCAAAGGGAAAGTCTCTTCACTACTGTCCCTCGGCGCGGGTTTCCATTTCGAGTTGACGGGGCAGGAGAATATATATCTGAACAGCACGATACTCGGGCTTACGAAGGCCCGGATCGACGCGCTTTACAAGGACATAGTCGAGTACGCCGACCTGGGGAAGTTCATGAGCGCGAAGCTCTCCACGTACTCGGCCGGCATGAACATGCGCCTGGGATTTGCCATAGCGATCATGATCCCGTTTGACATACTCCTCATCGATGAGATTCTCGGGGTGGGCGACCTCAAGTTCCAGACGAAGTGCTTCAAGACGATGAAAAATTTTTACCAGAGCAAGAAAAGGACAATACTCTTCGTCTCCCACGATCTGGCCAAGATAGAGGAACTATGCACCAGGGTCATCTGGTTTGAGCATGGCGGAATCGAGCAGATGGGTAAGCCGGAGGAAGTGCTGCGGGCTTACAAGCGAAGGTATAAGGCTAAATACAGGGTGCCTCGCATTAAGAGGGGGAAATATATCAAAAGTGCCAGGAAGGCGAGTATCAGCGTGGATTATGAGGACGGGATTCGTATGATTCCGCCGACTCTTTTCGGCTCCAACATCTGTTGGGCTGCGGCCAGCGGGGTGATGTGCGGTAAAAAGTATAGGTCGCCCGCGTCTGCCTGGATTAATGCTCTCAAGGATTTACGGCCCGGCATCCTCCGGTTTCCGGGCAACAGGGAGGGGGATTTCTTTCACTGGGAGAAGGCACTGGGAAAAAGAAGGCCCGAGCAGCCCTACGGCTATCCCGGCAAAAGCTGGCAGAAAAAAATACGGGGCAAGCCCAAATTGGTTCCGATGGATATTCCGGGTGATATGCTCGTGGTTCACCCTTACTTCGGACCGGATGAGTTCAACCAGGTTGCGGAGGGAGTCTCAGCCGAGAAGCTCCTGGTTTTAAATGTTGCGACGGGGACGCCGGATGAAGGCCTGGCGTTTTTGCGGTACATGGACTCCATCGGCAGGCCCGTCAAGTTCGTCGAGCTCGGCCATGAGCTCTACTACGACAATCACCACGAAGTCGGCGTCACACTTCCGTTAAGCCCGGAGGAATACGCGGCGAAGGTGGCGGAGTTCTCCAGGACCATCCGCTCATACAGGGAAGACGTGCGGATAATAGCGATGGGATGCCTGGACACAGGGACGTTCACCAGGTACAGGCACCCGGACTGGACGGAGAAGATCCTCTACCTCAGCGGCGAATGGATAGACTACATTGCCGTCCACAACACCGAAGTCCCGATTTTCAACCTGGACCAGGGTTACAGGAGGCCTTCCGATAGAGTGAGCTACGAGGCGCTCATGGCGGCCCCTCAATATGTTGCTGACAATCTACGGAAGGTGAAGCAGTTGCTGAGATCCTGCCGGGATAGAACGGGTAGGGATATCAAGATAGCCGTGACCTTTTACAGAACCCATTTTGAGGATGTACCGCGAAATATACACGGGGTCCACCGGGTGGCCAGAAGAGAAAACCTCCACCTGAACAAGGCCAGGAACCGCAGCCTGGGCGCCGCGCTATACGAGGCGATGCTGCTAAATACCTTTGTGCGTGAGGGGGCAGTCGAGATTGCGACCCGCGCATTTCTCTTTCACAGCTGCGATTCAGCTCTCTGGTTGGTATTGCCCGAGGGCTGGTGTCCCAACCCGCAACGGACGGTAATGTCTGCCTACGCTCGTCTAGCCGGCAAGACACTTCTGAAGGCGGAGGTAAGGGTGGATACATTTGACAGTAAACAGGTGGGGATTATTCCGGAGCAGAGGGATGTTCCCTATCTCGACGTAATAGCGGCGAGAAGCGAGGAGAACGAGAAGCTGACCCTCTTTGTCATCAACAGGAACCTGAGGCAGACTGTTAAGGCTGATATATTAACGAAGGGTTTCATGTCCAGGAGGATTGAGGTGAGGGGCGTTGATGCCGGTGATTTTGCCGCATTCAACACTATTCAAAATCATGAGAACGTCAGGAACTTAGGACATCATTTTTCCCCGGAGATAAAAGAAAACGGAACGTTCCCGTATCTGTTTCCGCCCCACTCGCTGACAATTCTGACTCTGGAAAAGGACGAGTGGTTTTAGTGGCGGGCTCGTGCTGCATGTAAGATGACGGGGAAGAGCGAAGCCTTAAAAGTCCTGTTTGTCGGGATCAACGGCTTTGACCTGGCTTACACGCGGGTGCGGTGCTATAACTTTGCGGGGCTTCTGCAAAGCTGCGGCTGCGGGACCGGGGTCTTTACCTTCCAGGAGGAATATTTTCCAGGCTCCGACCCGGATTATACATTAAATCTCAAGGACCCGGTCAAGGTGCGTCTTACCCTGAGTGCCCTGAAGAAGTTGTGGTCTGAAAAGAGAACTCTATTTTATGTTCAGAAGGCCCACTACCATGCGGCGGCCCCGTTTCTCCTATCGCGGTTTGGGAGAAACTCGTACATTCTGGATTACGACGACTGGGACCTTGACAGGTCGCCGTTTTTCGATTCAGATATCATCAACCGGATGGTATTCAAGGGTATCAGCTCCGCCGGGATAACTGCGAACCTGGCGTCACACGCGGCGGCCTGTGTCGTCTCGACCGAACCTCTGAGGGAACTCTTAATGAAGTATAATGACAGGGTTTTCATCGTCCCCACAGTTGCCGACACGGACCGCTTCAAGCCCGAACCGGGTTCGAGAAAAGGCGGTAAAGTCACTTTTGTGTGGACGGGGATGGTGTGGGGCAGGGTCATGTTTGATAATGTTATGTTCGTGGTGGATTGTTTCCGGTCCGTCCACGAGTCGTGCAGGGATACCGAACTCCTTATAGCAGGGCAGGGATGGTGGTTCGGCAGAATGAAGGAGGAGATAGAGAAGAAATATGAGGGGCTGCCCGTTGTTGTGAGAGACTGGGTCCCCCCGGACGACATGCCCTCATTTCTTCATCAGGCTGATGTGGGTCTCATGCCGCTTCTCCCGGACACTGAGAACGAAGACTGGATGAGGTGCAAGTGCCCGACCAAGCTGTTCGAGTTCATGGCCATGGCAATGCCCACGGTTTCGAGCGATTTCGGGGAAGTGCGTCGCGTTATACGGGATGGGGAGGACGGTTTCCTGGCCGGGGACAAAGTGGCATTCATAGAGAAGATGAAGCTCCTTGCAACGGACAGAAACCTTAGGGAAAGGGTTGGGGCCAGGGCCCGCGAGGTTGCCGTGGCCCGCTATTCTCTCAACGCCCAGCGAGGCCCGCTCTGTGACATTGTCCGCGCGGCAGCGGCAAAGTAGCGGGTTATGCTATGAAAGTAGTGAAAAACATTGTCAATAAGCTCATGGTCCGCAAGGGCCCGCCCGGAGAGAATCCTCTCATGGAAGGCATAAGGGACGGTACCAGGGCGTTCTGCGGGCCCGAGCAGCTGCATATTGATCTTACCAATAGGTGCAATCTTACCTGTATTGCGTGCTGGCATCGCTCGCCGCTTCTCGACAAAGAGGACGTATGGCCTCATTGGAATCCGAATTATGAACTACCCCTGAAAAGGGTCCTCTCTTTAATAGACGAGGCGGCGGCGATGGGCGTCAGGAAGGTAATCTACAGTGGTGGTGGAGACTCCCTTCTCTACAGGGACATTTTCAAGGTCCTGGAGCATTCAACAAAGAAGGGGCTCCAGGTCCTGCTGGTGAGCAATCTCACGATGGCCAATGAAGAAACAATTCGCCGGATTGCCGGATCGGGGATAACCCAGCTGCTTGTTAATCTCTGGGCCGGAACTCCGTCGGTGTACGTTGCCACGCACCCCGGTACTTCCGAGAGGACCTTCTCAAGGGTGGTCGAGCTCTTGAGGCTGTTCGCCGCGGCGCGCAGGGGGCCCCGCGATCCCGAGCTTATCATCAGCAATGTCGTTTTTTCCATGAACCACGGGGACATCGAGAACATGGTCCGCCTCGCCATGGAAGTCGGCGCGTGCGACGTGTGGTTCCAGACGGTGGACGTCGAGTCCGACAGTCTGAAATCGCTCCTGCTGAGCGGCGAACAGATAGAAGAGCTTCTTTGCAGCTTGAAGGCCATCAAGAATAAATATGAGCCTCTCCTGAAGAGTTATCAGAAGGACATCCTGGCCCTCGACGATTTTCTGGAGAAGCTGACCAACAGCCGCGCTGCAGAGGGCATCTATCATTCGGATGTCATCGATACGATGCCGTGCTACATGGGCTGGGCGGAGTGCAGGATATTGGCCAACGGGGACGTGGTTCCATGCTGCAAAGCCGACAAGCATCCCCTGGGCAATATACTGGACCGGAGCTTTCAGGAAGTCTGGGATTCAAGACGTTACAGGGAGTTCCGGAGAAAGGCGAAGGATCTTTCCAAGACGGACCCGTATTTCAGCAGGATAAAATGCGCGAAGGTGTGCGATAACTGGTGGTTTAACAAGGACGTACATCGTCGCTACCTTGATTACGTGAAGAAGGTAGGGGATATTGATAAATCCGTGAGCAAAGCGAGCTGATTTATGAAAGTAGTACTGGTCTATCCGAATATTGCCAGGCTCGGCTTCTTCTGCGCCGGGGGGCCCGAGCCCTACATGCAGGACAAGCGCCAGAAGCCGCTTGGCCTACTCTATCTCGCCTCAGCCCTCATAAAGCAGGGACACGAGGTGGAGATGCTCGACCTCCGCTTCCTCACCGGTTTCAAGGACTACGAAAAGCGCCTGATGCAGCTCTCCCCTGATCTCGTGGGGATCTCTTTCATGACGCCGAGCAGGGATTATGCCTTTCGGTGCGCGGAGATTGCAAAAGAGCAAGGCCGCTGGGTTGTCGGCGGGGGGGTATATGCCACTCGAGGCCATGCGGATATGATCGATGGCGGTTATTTCGACTACGTGATAACGGGGGAGGGGGACATCAGCTTCCCGGTGCTGGTCGCCGACCTTGAAAAAGGTGATGCAACGGGAGGGAAGGTTATTCGTGGGGAGATGCCACGCTCGCTGGACGAGCTCCCTTTCCCGGACATCCGCCTCTACGATCTGGATTTCTACACCGCCATACCCGGCTGGGGGGGGTTCAGGACGCCTGCGACGGGGTTGATATGCACACGGGGGTGCCCGGCGCGGTGCACGTTCTGCAAGCCCCTCGCGGAGGAGATGTTCGGAAAGAAAATCCGATTCAGGTCGATCGACAACGTCATGGAGGAGATCGGATGGTACGTGGAGGAGCTTGGCGTAAAGACCATCCACACCTACGACGATACTTTTACCTTCAAACGGTCCTACGTGCTTGAATTCTGCGAGAGGATGGCCGGAGCGGGCCTTGACGTGGACTGGACCGTGAACACGCGCTCGAACTGCATCGATGACGAGGTCGCGGCCGCGCTCAAAAGGGGCGGATGCAAGATGGTCTCTTTCGGTTTCGAGAGCGGTTCCCAGAGGATTCTCGATTTCATAAAGAAGGGGATAACGGTGGAGCAGTCCCTAAGGGCGGCGGAGGCCTGCCACCGTCACGGGATCAGGTTCCTGGGCAACATCCTGGTGGGGGTTCCCGGCGAGACAGACGAGGACTTCGAGCTCACCTACGACTTCCTCCGCCGCGCCAGGCCGGAGATCGTTTACGTCAACAACCTCATCCCGTTTCCGGGAACGGAGATACGCGAATACTGCGAGGAAAAGGGTATTTTGAAACCCGTCATGAATTACGAGGATTACATGTCGTGCCTGGACAGCGAGCCGCTCGCCGGTGTCGATTACGGCCGCGTGCGCCGCTTCGCGTCCCTCGTGGAGCGGGGGAAGCTTTTATCCGCCGTGGATCGCTATGCAGATCCCTTGAGACGGCGCGCGGACAGGCTGGTCTCGAAGGCCCGGGACCGCCTTCGTTACGTGTGGTAATAAAATTTTTCTTGAAAAATTTTATGCGAATTAACACGAATCGACGGGCATGGATATAGCGGAGTAACATGAGAGGGCACGCAGGAAGATTGTTGGCCAGGGTATTTGTCTCCGTTTATATAACGATTCTTTTCCTCGCCCTGTGCGAGCTCTTTATCTCGGTCCTTCTCCCGTCCGTACGCCCATCTCCCCAGGCGTTTTTCAACCCTTTTGCCACCGACGAGAACAGGGACGCCGGTGTGAGGGAGGCGTTCGTGAGCAGCTATTACCTGGAGGACCCGGAGCTCTTCTGGAGACTGAACCCGGGGAAGGGCGGGGGAGAGATAAGCGGGGAGGGGTTCAGGGCGAAGCGGCCCTACGAGGAGAAGAAGGATTCCGTTTACCGTATACTGGCCATCGGCGATTCGTGCACTTTCGGCGTGGGGGCCGAGGGGATGGAGTCGACCTATCCGGCCCGCCTTGAGGCGATTCTTGGCGAGGGTCCGGGGGGTGAGAGGGTCGAGGTGATAAACGCGGGCGTCCCCGGCTACGCGTCTCTCCAGGGGTTGAGATATTTGAGGAAGCTTCTCCCCCGGTACAAGCCGGACCTCGTGCTGGTGCAGTTCCTTCACAACGACGGTGTGGCGTGGCTCGACCGGCCCGACAGCAAGGTGGTAGTTCCCGGCGAGTCTGCCCGGAAGACCATGGAGATGCTTAGAAAGTGGCGGTTCTACGAGCTGCTGAAGAGGTGCGTCCTGGGGCTGAAGAGGCGGGCGGTCCGAAGCGGGCATCCCGCCGGTGAAAAGCCCTGCCGCGTCTCGCCGGAGGAGTATGAAAGAAACCTGGCCGAGATGGCTAAACTGGCCAAGGGGCTAGGCGCCGGCGTTCTTCTCGTTGTTCCGCCCGCTCTTCCCCCGTACCGCTTCAGGCCGGATTTTACCGACTACCGTGACGCCACGATGGCGGCGGCGCGGGAGACGGGCGCGTATCTCCTGGACCTGACGGAGACGTTCGACGCCGTGGATAATGCGAGGGCCCTTTTCTGGAAGCCGGAGGAGGACGATCTCGCCCATCTCAATTCCACGGGATACGCCCTACAGGCGGAGGTGATGGCGGGGCGGGTGAGGAAAATAATAGGCGAGCGGAAGCCGCTCTAAGAAAAACCGCGGATTTGGCGGATTCCCGCGGATTGTAGTGATACTGATTCTTATATTTTTAAGTTAATTCCATACTAGTTTCAACTCAGCGTATTGACATTGCAGAGAAGAAAAGAGCGATAAGCTCCTTCAGGGATCTCGTCTCCGAAAGGCGCCGCAGGATGTAGGAGGGGCGATAATAATATCCCCTGAAAAATTTCCTCTGCCACCAGTCAAGGTCCTCCGCTTTCACTTTTGAAAAGTACCCCTCCATCCTTTTCAGTATATCGATATTACCGAGGGTGTACTCGCGCCAGGGGTCGATGCCTGTCTCCTCGATGAAGCGCGAATAGAGCTTCGACGGTGGACACGGTATCAACTTGTTCACCTGGATGTATTCACAATCGAGCTCAGTGGCCAGCCGCATGGTTTTTTTGATGCTCTCTTCTGTTTCGCCCGGCAGGCCGATCATGTAGAATCCCAACCGCATTATATCCGCTTCCTTTGCCCATCGTACGGCGGCCCGTATGGTCTCAAGGGGAATATCCCGGTTGAGCTCTTTAAGTACGTCGAGGTCGGCCGATTCAATTCCATAATGGACTTTCTTGCACCCCGCGCGGGCCATTTCCATAAGCATTTCCCTGTTTATGCAATCGGCCCGTGTCCGGATCGACCAGCGGACTTTTATATCCCTGCTCTGGATGAGGTCGCATATCTCGTAAACGCGCTTCTCGCTTATTGTGAAGGTTTCATCCTGAAACCATATTTCCCTGATTCCCAGCTTCTTCACACATTCTTCCATCTCATCAACTACGTGTTCGGCGCTCCTGGACTGGTAGCTGTCGGCGGGGACATCGCAATAGGCGCAGCGGAACGGGCAGCCAAGGGCGGATACCATCACCGTTATAGGCCATTCCTTCGTCATGATAGTGTTGTACTTTTCGTTGGGGAGAAGGTGACGTGCGGGAAAGGGCACTTCCTCCAGCAACACGGTATCCTCTCTAGGGGCTGTGCGGATGAATTGTCCATCCCGGCTGTAGCATATCCCTTGTATTCCGGAATAATCTACTTCGCGGCTTTCTATTGCCTGGAGAAGCTCCGGCAGCGTTTTCCATCCCTCACCTGTGACGCCGAAGTCGATGGCCTTATGGGTAAGGCTTTCCTCTGGGTAGAGTGCCATGTGCAAGCCGCCGACAATTGTGGGTACGGGAATCGCCTCCTTTATTTTTGTAATCCAATTAATTGTATTCAGGCAATTCTCTGTTATGAGATTGTAGCAGAGCACGTCTGGATTGTGTCGCTTGATCGCCCGAACGGCTTCATCCAGAGAGTATTTCCAGGCGAAGATATCAATTACATGTACATTGTAGGAGAGCTTTTCCAGCAGGGCGGCAAGGTAAGCTATGGGAAGGTTCGGCATAATCTGAGCAATCCTCGTGTATTGCTTCCAGACTTTTTCAGTGTACATAGGCCTGGGAACCTCTTGGGGTGGATTTACGAAAACGACTCTCATGACTGTTCGCTTAACTGAATAGTTTAAAGATCTTATCAGATGCTGCTTTCACCAGCCATCCGGCTTCTTTCATGCTGCGTATCGTACAGAGCAGGTCCATTATCTTTGACAATCTGAAGTAGAAACGGCGATAGGCCTTCTTGAAGTAGGCTTCGACATCCACTGCATGCGTGCCTTCGAGTTCGAAGAATGCTTTGCCTGCGTAAAAACCGAGATTAACTCCCCTATCGGTCGGTATGATGAAGCGACCTTTTCTTTTCACCTCGCTATAGAGCTCTGTTCCGGGAAAGGGGCAGGCTATTTGAAAGTTTGCGATGTGCGGGTTCATTTTAATTGAGAAATCGAGAGTTCTCTGCATGGTTTCCGGGGTATCGCCGGGCAAACCAAACATAAAATTTCCATAGACTATAATGCCTGCCTTCCTGAGCCATCTGGTTGCATCGAGTACTTTGTTGAGGTCGAGACGCTTCTTGCACCTGTCTACTATTTCCTGGTCTCCCGACTCTACGCCGATGGAGACGCAGAATACACCCGCCAGCCGCATCTTATTTACAAGGTGCTCGCTCAAACGGTCAGCCCGAATACCGTTCATCATGTTTATGTACATAGTGTAAGGGCGGGATATTATTTCATCCAGGATTTTCTCTGCGCGGTTTTTGTCCAGGGTGAAATTCTCGTCCAGGACGTCCAGTTGCCTGATCCCGTGCTTGTTGGAAAGGAGGTCAATTTCGGCCATGACATTTTCGACGCTGCGGGCCCTGAAGCGGTTTAAATATATTTCCTTGTTACAGTACGTACAGTGATAAGGACATCCCCTGCTTGTGAGTATGGCATCCGCCGGGAATCCCCTGAGGCGGCTTCCGTAGGGGTGGCCCCGGGGGAGAAGGTCGCGGGCGGGAAAAGGGATCTCGTCGAGATTTTCGATGAGAGGCCTCTGCGGAGTTTCGACCATGTCTCCCTTTTCCTTCGCTATTAAAAGTCCTTTTATGCCGCCCAGTGAACTCAGGCTCCCCGTGAACCGGCCGGCTATTTCTTTGATGGTCTCCTCCCCTTCCCCGATTGCGACAGCGTCCGCACCCATCTCCGACAGGCAGAGCTCGGGCTGCGAGGAGGCAAAGGGCCCCCCTGTTACGATGAGCGAGTCCGGGAAATTGCTTCTGATGAAGCCGGTTAGTGCCCTGCAGCCGGGGTAATTCACTATATTGCAGGAGAGCCCGAACATTGAAGGCTTCCTGGACCTGACGCGGCGCAAAACCCGCTTTGCGTCGAGTTCGAGGATGTCCGCATCGATAATCTGGCATTCATAGCCCCTCTCCCGTAAAACCGCCGCGAGGTAGGCGATTCCCAGGGGGGGTTCGCTGGTGGCCTTGTTGGTTCCCGTAGCCGCGGGGTTGAATGGATTAACCAGTACAATATTCTTTATGAAACGGTTCATTGTATGCAGGCAATTAACAGGCGGAAATAGCGGTCAAACCTGTTCCCGGAAGGGTAACACAAACCGGGGCTAACAAGAAAGGTCGCTATTTATAATAGGGAAACCTCCTTAAGGCAACCAGTGCTTGAATTTGGGTGAAAAGATAGCGTTTTCTCTTATGGGTCTAAGCAGGCTTACCTTCTCGGCTTTTTCATTGACAGCATCATGGTCGAAGTTATCCTTTGTAAATCCAAGGCTGTTAAATTTTTCCGTGAGGTAAGCTACGCGTCGTGTCGGCACTGTCGTGTGCGAGTATTCGCCGTACAGGAAGTTGTATTCCCTGCTGAGCTGTCTGGCGGAAAACGGGTGAAAGCTCTGTTGCTGTGCGTAGTTTGTGAGGGCAGCTAGGAGCAAGAGCACGCAATATAGTACAGTTGAGGCGAAAAGGGCGACCCACGACCTCTCCGCATATTTGACGATCATCAATGCCAGGATCAGGCAAAACAGGCCGCTCGGTAGAAAGAGAATATCCGGTCTGAAGACCATGTAAGCCGGAGCGCAGGCAAAGAAGCAGCATACGGCCAGAATCAGAACGGAATATCTATAGCTTGAATCGAAGAGGAAAAGGGATAACGTGAAAAGGGCGCCGAAAATGATGAACCAGCAGAGGGATATGTTAAGTGACCGGATATAGAGCTTACCGAACGGTGAGGCGGACCACAACAGCGCCGGAAGTATATTTGTTATTCCCCCTTTTCCTCCAAACATGGACCGTGCCAGGGTGGCCTGAGGGATGCATAATTTTCTCAGTAAGAGGAAAAGGATCGTGACGATAATTACGCCCGTCACAAAGGATATGTAACGGCTGTAAAACTCTCTGTCCGTCTTTTTATACTGTATGTAAGCGAAAGATAAGATGAACAGGGTGGGGATTGCGGCAATGGTGTCTTCCCTGGTCAGCAGGCTTAATACGTAGAGCGCCAAGGAACATAACAGGCTGGATTTTCTACCGTTATCGAGATGCCGCAGAAATAACAGCAGCGTTGCAGAGAGCAGCAGGTATTGCAAGGTACGGTTCCCGCTTATCTGCCATAGTACGTGCACGGAGTTGTACTTGTAAAAAATGATCAGGAGCGATGCCAGTATCAGCGCGGATAACTTCATGCCGAAGTAGCGGTTTGCGATATAGCAGACCGATACCAGGTAAACGGAAAAGAGGAGGATAATAAACAGTTTGTGCGCCGGGAGGCTCTCCCCGAATAAACAGCACCGCAGGTGGTTGAAGACCACCGTTGCCGGCCGCAGTCCGGGGGTTTCCACGTTATCCACGTCCCACGTGCCGTGGAACGTGCTGAGGATTTCTCCCGGCGAGAATATCCGTACTAAATGAAGGTCTTCCCAGACCCAATAATAGCCGAGAGAGCCGAAATAGAGGGCTGTGAGCACGGCGATAAATAGCACGAACAGGGCTAAATATGTCTTTGCGGAATATGTCCTGTATTCAAGCATAACAACGGCAATTGTTATCTTCGTTACCTCAGGCCGGGCAGGTGTATTGCTTGTTATATTCCGGAGATGGTAGAGTGATACGAGCTTAAAAGTCAACACTTTCATACGGCGAGCATCAGTGGAGGTTCTAGGAGTCCGGTTGTTTCGTATATCCGGGGCTTGAGATTATACCGGCTACGTGCTAGTTTAACACCTTGCTCGAGCCGGAGAATGATAATGAAGAAGATATTCGTGACGGGAGGGGCGGGCTTCATAGGGAGCAACCTCTGCGGCTTTCTCCTGGATAAGGGGCACGAGGTTACCGCTTACGATAGCCTCCTCCTGGGCAGGAGGGAGTTCTTTAAGGATTTTGAAGAGAACCCCCGATTCAGATTTGTGGAGGCGGACCTTCTCGACAGGGAGGCGCTCTCCGGAGAAATTAAGGGGCACGACCTCGTTTTTCACATGGCGGCTAACTCAGATATCAGCCGCGGGGCAAAGCACACCGATGTTGACCTCAAGCTTGGCACCATCGCCACCTATAACGTCCTGGAAACTATGCGTGGTGGGGGGGTGGGGGAGATAGTGTTCGCTTCCACCTCGGCCGTATACGGGGACGAGCTGCGGGTCGTCCCTACGCCAGAGGATTATGGGCCTCTCTTTCCCATCTCGTTTTACGGCGCCAGCAAGCTCGCGTGCGAGGCTCTTATCAGCGCCTTTTGCCACAACTACGGTATCAGGGCCTGGATATTCCGCTTCGCCAACATAATAGGCCGTAACGGGACGCACGGGGCGGCCTTTGATTTCGTGGAACGCTTGAAAAAAGACCCGTCCGTATTGAGGGTTCTCGGCGACGGCAGGCAGGCCAAGCCTTACCTGCACGTCTCGGATTGCATCGAGGGGATGTGGTTCGGTTACGAGCGTGCGGTGGAGCACCTCAACTATTTCAACTTGTCCGTCGAGGGGGCGACTAGCGTGAGGGTCATCGCTGAAACGGCGATTCGGGAATCGGGATTGACGGGAACCAGGATAGAATATACGGGCGGAGAGAGAGGGTGGGCCGGGGATGTACCGCAGGTCCGCCTCGACGGAGGAAAGCTGGCCGGGCTGGGCTGGACAGCGAGCCGCTCATCCGATGAAGCGGTGAAGCTGGGCGTGAAGGAACTCGTGGAGCAATCCGCAACAAATTGGCGAACGAAGTGAGTTAATTTATGAGATTGGGGATACTGGGAGGGGGGTTGACGGGCCTCTCGCTTGCTTATTTTTACGACGGGGAGTGCGAGGTCCTCGAGGGGGCCGATGTGTGCGGCGGCCTCTGCAAAACGGTCAGGAAGGCCGGCTATTTGTATGACTATGGCGGCCACATTATTTTCTCGCGAGATGAAGAGATTCTCGGTTTCATGGCGGGAATCCTCGGCGAGAACAAGGCCCGGTACCGCCGGAACAACAGGATATGGTTCAAGGGCCGCTTCTTAAAGTATCCGTTTGAGAACGACCTTGCCTCGCTTCCCACGGAGGACACTTACGATTGTCTCTACCATTTCATCACCAGGAAGTACCCGGAGCCGCGTAATTTTAAAGAGTGGTGCTATTACAGGTTTGGAAAGGGGATGGCGGAGCGCTACATGATCCCCTACAACGAGAAGATATGGAACATAGAGACCGAGAAGATGGGCCTGGAGTGGGTGGCCGGCCGTATCCCCGATTCTCCACTCGAGGACGTCATAAAATCAGCCCTGGGCATTGAGACGGAGGGGTATACTCACCAGCTTTATTTTTACTATCCGAAAAGAGGTGGTATCGAGGCTCTTATACACGCGATAGAGGAAAAGGTGGAGAGGGTTGAAAAGGGGTTCTGTGTTCGGCGAATCGTAAGGAGAAACGGCGAATGGATAGTATCAGACGGCGGGAGAGAGAGGGCATACGACAGGATCGTTTCCACCATGCCCATCTTCAACCTGCTCGACGTGTTGGAGGACGTCCCGGAAAAGGTGCGGACAGCGGCCGCCGGGCTGCGCTACAACTCTCTCATCTGTGTTATGGTCGCGGTGCGCTCCGGGGAGCCGTCCGACAAGTTCGCCGTCTATTTTCCGCAGAGGGAGCTTCTCTTTCACCGCGTCTGTTTCTACGACTACTTCGGGTCGAGCTGCGTACCGCAGGGCCGCTCTTCCCTCGTCGCAGAAATCACCGTTAACGAAGGTGACGGCGTCTGCGAGATGTCGGACGGCGAGCTCGTCGATCACGTCGTTGCCGGCCTGGAGAGAGAGGGCTTTATAAGAAGAGGGGACGTGTGCGAGACGGATGTTGCCCGCCGCCGGTATGCCTATGTAGTGAACGACCTGAACTACAGCAAGAACACGAAGGTTATACGAGAATTCGTGCGGGAGAGGGGCATCGTTCTGTGCGGCCGTTTCTCGGAGTGGAAGTACCTCAACATGGACGCCTGTATTCACTCCGCCCGGGAAACGGCGCGAAGTTTAGTTCGCGGATAAAACAGAGAAGTAATCCACGGATTAACACGGATTGCAAGAAGAGCATAGGGATGGCGAAGAGTGAAGATGATGCAGCCGGTATCGGCGGTTATCCTCGTCTATAACGAGGCGGAGGTTGTCGAAGAGGTCGCCCGCGGCATACATGCCGGGGTTGTGATGAAAATTCCGGGCTCGGAGTTTGTTATCGCCGAGGACGGGAGCACGGACGGGACCAAGGAAATCCTCAAGAGGATCGTCCCGGAGATGCCGGGCGCGAGGCTTGTTGAGGGCCGGGAGAGGAAGGGGTACACGCGCGCGTACAAGGACGCGCTCCGGTGCTGCCGGAACGAGCTCATCTTCTTCAGCGACTCCAGCGGGAAGCACGACCCCGCGGATTTCTGGAGGCTCGCCGAAAGGATCGACGCGTACGACATGGTCATCGGCTGCAAGGCCGCGCGACGAGACCCACTGTACAGGGTCGCAATGAGCAGGGTCTTCAATTTCCTCGTCTCAAGCTACTTCGGGCACCGCTTCAACGACATAAATACCGGCTTCAGGCTCATGAAAAGAGAGGCGATCCGGATCGTTCTCGACGAGGACTGGCACATGAAACACCTGATCAACTTCGAGTTCACGCTGCGCGTTGTGGCTCACGGCTTTCGCGTCGCCGAGGTCCCGGTCGCCCACAGGCCCCGCGCCCATGGCCAGTCGCGAGGTTTGCCGTTGAAGAAGATTCCGGAGGCGGTCTTCATGGCGCTACGCACGTTCCCGGTGCTGAGAAGGGACCTGAAACGAATCGAAAGCGGAGTCGAAAGGCGTGAAGCATGTTTCCGGGAGGAAGACCGTTGAGAATTTTCAGGGCCCCGGCGTTTTTGCCCTTCATATCATGTCTGGCCATTATCTTTATCGCGATCTCGGCATGGCTCCCGTGGCGCAGTCTCACATGGGACGAACCTCATATATTTTATCAATACGCGAAAAATTTCGCCGAAGGGCGCGGCCTCGTTTTCAATCATGACGAGAGGGTCCTGGGCTTTACCTCACCCCTCTTTCAATGCGTCCTGGCGGCGGCAGCGCTCTTCACCTCCAACCTCCCGTATCTCGGGAATCTGCTCTTCGTTATCTCCCTCGCCGGCTTCAGTATCGTGGTCTTCCTCGCAATGCGCCGTATCAATCTGGGCTTGTGGGGATTCGTTACGGCCATAGGTCTTATCATCTGGCCGGTACCTTACAATTACATGGGGATGGAAACCCTGACCCTGTCATTCTTCGTCTTCACCGCATTCTATTTTTTTATCGGCGGCCGCTTCGCTCTTGCCGCCGTCTTCGTCTCGCTGGCGGTCCTGACAAGGTTCGACGGGATCATCCCCGCCGCCATTCTATTGATTATGTACGTCGTGCAGGAGAAGAGATGTCCCTGGAAGCTTTTTGCAATCGGCGCCGCGATTCTCATCCCGTGGTTCGTTTTCAGCCTCCTTTATTACGGCGCTATCCTGCCCCAGACGTTTTATGCCAAAAGGAGTCTCCTTTCCCTGTCCGGGTTTATGCAGCAGATGGTCTGGAAGTACTGCTTCTCCTTCAATGTAATCCGGAGCCAGGAACTCCTTCCCCTTCCATGGTTCGTCCTTCCCCTGGTCGGGATCTTCTTTGGTGTTAGAAAGAGCAAATATTTTGCTCTGATCTTCTTATATATGGCCGGGATCGGTCTGGGCTACGCGCTCACCGGCCGGATGGAAGAGGCGTGGCCTCTTTTCCCCGTCATGGCGGGGATGAGGATATTCATGTTTTACGGCATTTATCAGGTTGCGGCTCTCTGCGGCCGCCTGGCAAGGGTGAAGAGGTGGTACCGACCCGTGTGCGCGGCCGTCTTACTGTTTTTGACGGTCCCCGTTTTGCTCCACGACTTCGAGATCCTGGAGAAGATGCCTGGAAGCGGGTACGTCAAATATTTCTTCGTGGCCAGGATGAAGGTATATGAAGACACGGGCACCTGGCTCAGAAAAAACGCCGGGCCAGCTTCGACGGTTTTCACGGGGGAGCCGGGCACGCTGGCGTATCACAGCGGTTGCATCTTCTTTGATTATTACGGGTTAGTCACCCGGAGGGGCTGGAAGGTTCCTTTGAAAGATGTTGGCCGGGAGCTACGGGCCGATTATATTGTCTTGCCCGACGATTATCTTGCGGAGCTCGGCCCCGAGTTGCCTCCAGAATACGAGGTCGTCGGGGTATTTGAAACCTCCCCGTATCCCCCTGTCCGCATTAGCAGGAGGAAAGATCTGGCCCGGGAGAGTAGTTGATAGAAAGGTGGGTTAAAGAGACCGGTAGAAGCTTTGGAAGGGCGGCGGGTTAAAGACGGTGGAAAGTAAAATGTCACAAGCCTAAGGAATGCGTGAGAGGAACGATCAATAGGTGTTGAAACGCTCATCCTCAAGCATTAGGCCTTTTTCGAGAATAAATATACGCCTAAAAGAAAAAACGCTTTTCCGGAAAAACGGGGAAACTTTTGGGGTAATGTAGCGGCTTGCTAACCATTCCGGATATGTTAAGATGCTATCAATTAAATAAGCGTTGCCGTTACCTGCTATGAAGGTGTCGATTATAATTCCCGTTTATAACGAGCAGAACACTATCCGGGCCATCCTGGAAAAGGTTCTAGCCCTTCATGTAGACAAGGAGGTCATCGTTGTCAACGATTGCTCTTCGGATGATACCGAGGCCATCCTGAGGTCCATAAAACACCCCGACCTCAGGGTTATTCACGGCATAGAGAACAGGGGGAAGGGGCATGCTCTAAGGCTCGGCTTGAAGCACATTCGCGGAGATGTAGTCCTTATCCAGGACGCCGATTTTGAATACGATCCGGCCGATATCCCCTCCCTGCTCGAGCCGATTGTTTCCGGTAATGCGGATGTGGTATATGGATCTCGTTTCATGGAGCCCAACGAGCACATCCCTCTAAAGCAGCTCATTGCGAACAAATACTTCAACATTCTGACCAACCTTCTGCATGGATCGAGCTTCACCGATGTGTGCAATTGCTACAAGGTCTTCAAAGCGGGCATCATAAAGGGGATAGATCTGAGATCCGACGGCTTCGAAGTTTGCCACGAGATTACCGCGAATCTCGTCGGCGAGTATTGCTTCAAGGATGTGCCCATACGCTACAGGCCCCGCACCAGGGCTGAGGGCAAGAAGGTAAGCTGGATGGATATCTTTCCCAGCACTTGGGCCATTCTGCGTTTTGGCTGGAGAAAGGCCTATCAAAGGTTAGTACGTGGCAGGAAAAAGTATTGATTAAAATCCTTTTGATAGATGGCATTTATTAGAAGATCGTATCTACGCCTCTATCACCATGATTTCCAGCAAATCCGATTTTTCATTAAAGCGGAAGCCGGCGAAGCCGATGCGAAAAAAAGGGAAAAAATTAGCACTGCGGTATAAGATACTTCTCTCAGCAGTTTCTATCTGTTTGTTTCTCTTTGTTATAGAAGTCGCCACCCGCCTATTTTTTCGATTTCCATTGGATATAGACTACGGAATATATCCCGAAGTTCTCGGGGACCATCTTCCCCGGCAGAGTCTCGTTGCAGTTCATACCTCGTATGATAAGGACACCCCCTTTTCGGTGAGGATCAATGCCGAGGGCCTGAGGGGAAAAGAGGTTCCTCGTGTAAAGAAGCCAGGTCAGGAAAGAATTCTGTGCATGGGTGACTCCTTTGCCTACGGGCTCTTTCTCGACGAAGGGGATACATTTCCGGTCCAGCTCCAGAGAGAGTTGCGCAGGCGCACGGGCTCTGATCGGTATGAGGTAATCAACGCAGGCCACCTGGATTATACCATTACCGAAGAACTGGAGTATCTGAAAGAGCGGGGCCTGAAGCTCCAGCCGGATTGGGTTGTTCTTCAATTCACAGCGGTTAATGACATAGAAGATCTCACGCGCCCCGAAAGCATACGAAATTATTACAGGAACCTTGCCTCGCCTAATGTCTGGATTTGTGCCACTCGGAGGTTCTTCCATAAATGGAGATTCTACCAGGCGATGGTATACGCATGGACCCGCGTCCGAGCTCGCTACTGGTACAGGCGAATCTATCCGGATGCCGATGACTGGTTCCGTTCCGGGCGCATGTACTTCGATGCCGTTGATAGAAACTGGAAGATCAGCGACGATGTGTTAAAGGTTGGCAAAGAAGATTTCTCCTCTCGCGAGTTCCAGGAGAAGCTGGAATCGCTATGGGAGAAATATTCGCTGATTCTGGATTCGTTTAAGCGAGAGCTCGACAGACGTAGAATCAAGCTTATCATTCTATTCTATCCAGACCCTCGCGAGTTAGGCCGGTCGCCGCGCCCGCTGCGGAGCGCGGGCTATGGTTTTAGCGCAAGGGAGAGCATGGGCTCTTTAGTTGCCGCGCTAAATTGTTCCAGCTACATTGATCTAACAGGCCCTTTTACTGATGTTCGCGAGGAGCGCGGCTCGGTGTTATATGATAAGCTTCACCCTACTTTCGAGGCCAGTCGGATAGCAGCTGGACGGGTTGCTGGTGTGCTTTTGGCGAAGGCTTCTACTCGATCCATCGAGAGCGAAGACAAGGGCCGCGGCATGGCTTCCGGTGTCCGATAAGGAGCAGACATGATGTGGAACTGAATCCTCAAGGTGTGGGGAGTCGCGAGCCTGGATTGATAATTCAAGGCCCGGGGTTGAACGTTAAGACCGGAAGCGTTGTTTTCTAGACGACCCATTAGCGAATGTGGTACTATATTTATTAGAGAGTAATAAGGCTCCTGCAAAATAGCAATTTGCTTTAATCAATTGGCGGAAGCAACACAGGAGATGGGTGGCAGGAGAATTAGGAAGGATTTTTTTAGTGGTAGAAGGAGAGAGAAAGCTACCACAGGC
>JAVCDC010000148.1 GCA_030765135.1 Candidatus Tritonobacter lacicola
GGAAAGAGAAGGGGGGAGAGGTCGTGGACGGTGAGGACGGTCTTTCCATGAAACGGGAGCGGGTAGGAATACAGCTCGTGATAAAGCTGACACCGACGGAGAGCTGTTACAGCCGGGAAGTAGATATCCTTAAGTATCTGCCTGCACCTCGCCTTCCCGGGGAATGAGCCTCCCTCTCCCCCCTCGATCTTCCTCCCGGGCCTGTCCCCGCTGATAACGAGCTTTCGAGAGAAATATTTGCCGTAATAAAAGAGATACTCGTTCGCGCGGTCGATCTCCAGAAGGTGCCTCGACAGTTGCTCGGTATAAATGCCGATTCCGGTCCGGGGCCTGGTCAGGGGGAAAACGTTCAGCGCTATCTTCATCTCTTTCCGGCCTCCCCCGGCGGCGCCACCGGCGGCTCCCGCCCTGCCGCGACCTCACGATAGACCTTGAGCACATCCGCGGCGTGCTTCTTCCAGGAGAAGAGCCCGGCCCGCCGGAGCCCCTTCTCCCTCATCTCCCTCCGCAATCCCTCCTCGGAGAGAATCCTGGTAATGCCGTCGCATATCTCCTCATCGCTGTACGGGTCGACCAGGAGTGCGGCATCCCCGGCCACCTCCGGCAAGCTCGATATGTTCGACGTGAGGACGGGCGTGCCGCAGGCCATCGCCTCCAGCACCGGCAGCCCGAAACCCTCGTAGTAGGAAGGGAACGCCAGCATGCGGGCCCCGCCCATGAGCGCCGTCATGTCCCGGAGGGGTACATAGCCGGGAATGTGCACGGACTCCCCGATGCCCAGCTTGCCGGAAAGTGCTCGCACTTCTCTGCGCCGGCTCTCAGGGAGGGGGGAAACTATCAGTAATCCCACATCCCCGCACCTGTCCCGCACTTCCGGGAGAACCCGGAGCACGCGGAAGAGGTTCTTCCTCCACTCCGTGTTTCCGACAAATATGATGTAGTCCCCTCTTATGCCGTACCTTGCTTTGCAAGCCTCGACAATGCTTCCGCCGGTTACAGGCGCGAAACTTTCGTCGATGCCCTCGTGGGAGACCGTGATCCTGTCCCGGGGGACGTTCAGCAGACTGGCTATGTCATCCGCCGTAGAGCGGGAGACCGCTATGATCCTGTCTGCTCTGCGAATCGTCCCGAGCTGTCTCCTGTAGCCTACCCTCCTGTCTACGCGGAACGGATTGAAACACTCCCTCCCGAAGATCAGGGGCGCCAGATCGTGAACAGTATGCACAATAGCGTAATGGGCAGGCCCCCGTATACAGCACGGCTCCGTGGCGTGAAAGAGGTCCAGGCCGTAGCAAGACAGGATCCCGTTCAGGAATAATAACTCCCAGACCCAGCGGCGGTCGACACCGAGCTCCGTGAGAGCAGGCGCGAACTCGACGTTCCCGCCCTCAAACGCCGGAAAATCACTCCCCTCGAAGCCGAAGAGCACGTAGTGGTTGTCATGGTCCAGGGCCAGGAGATTCTTGATCAAGCTTTGGGTATAAGATCCGATGCCGCGGTACCTGCTCGCGGTTTGAAGCGGCCTGCCGTCAATACCGATTCTCATCTCAGCTTCTTCCCCGCTTCATATAGTAACCTTCATGGATTCCGGGCTTCCTCACCATAACCGTTACCCGAATCCCTGTTGATTGCTTGCTGATTGTTTATTCGGCCAGTGTTGCTCTATAAGGCCCATGATTCGCCGGATCCTCCCCGGCCAGGTGTTTTCCCTCGCTGTTTCAATCCTCTTCCGTACAATGCTCTCGTCCTCCTCGCGGAGCGCCTCTTCGACGGCCCCGATAAACTCCGTCGGGCTTTTGCCGAAGGAGACGAGAGGACTGTATCCGAGAAGAGACGGCAGCGGTGTCGAGACGACGGGCTTGCCGGTCGCCATGTACTCGAAAAATTTTATAGGAAAGACACCCCGCGTGTAATCGTTAAGCGCGTACGGGATAATGCAGACATCGAAGCCCTTCACGTAAGCAGGCAGCTTCTCATACGGGACCTTTCCCAGGACATGGACATTCTCCCGTTCACTCAGCGACGATGAACCGAACCTATCGCAGGGCTTCAGGACCGGCCCGGCGAGCACCAGCGACCAATCCGGACGCATTTGCGCCACCGCCTCAAGGAGGGGGATATCGAGCTTGTAGTCGGTGACCGCGCCGATGAAGCCGATGACAGGCCTCTTCATCCGCGCTATTTCACCGGCGGGTTTCAGGTCAGGCGAAAGCGCAGCGGAGAAATGCTCGAAATCTCCGACGTTGGGCACGAGATACGTGCTCTCGTTGAGCACCTTCTTCTCCCTGTATATGGCGTCCGTTGTCGCAAAGACCAGATCGGACCGCCTCACCAGGCGCTCCTCTTTCTCAATGAACTCGGCTCTGAGCACCGGATCCCCGTACCGGGGAAAAGCGCTCATGATGTCCACGCAGTCATAAACGACGAGCCTCTCTCCGAGCTTTCCCGGCATATACTCCATCTCGGGGTCATAGAACCACAGGACGAGGTTTTTCCGCATGTGCAGTTTGCGTATGCAGCGCCTGAGCAGGGCCGTGTTGAACCATTTATGTATCTTCCAGTTGCGTGCAAATCTCCTGCTCGTAATCCGGTGGCTCCAGAATATCCAGAGGTTTTCCGGATCTCTCTCCAGCACAGGAAACGGCTTTTTCAGCCGGATACAACGCCTCACGCTGAAGCACGATAGAGGGTTCACAAAGAGGACCCGGTTCGTCGCCGCAAGGCGCTTCATTATATGCTGCTTGTTCGTCCACAGGTCGTCCTTCCTCCGGAATTCCTGGCTGGAAAAACAGACGATATCGTATATCTTACTCATGGCCTATCAGGATATTCCATCTCTTGAGCTTTTCAGCCAGGGCGGGGGAGACCCTCGATATCACCTCCCCGTCATAGGGAGATAGGGGCTTGAACAGCGCAACGAGCAATATATACGTGATTGAAAAAACGGAGCACGCGACTATGAGGGCCGGGACGCTTTCGGCCTCTATCTTCCACGCTACGGCGGCGGCAACGAGGGACGCGACCACGACCTTGACAGCGAACCATCCCGGGTACTTCATCCGGATCAGGCGCCTTGCCATGAAAAATTCAACGACGTGAATTATAGACCCGGTGCCCAGGGTCGCCACAATAGCCCCCATCACGCCGAGCCCGGCGCACCTCATCGGCCCTATCTGCTCCGGAATGAGTAAACAGTCCAGCACCAGGTTGGACACGCCCGCGGACAGCCTGCAGTAGAGAGCGGTCCTCTCCCTTCCGAGAGCGTACAGAACGGTAATATTGGTCCCCCCGCCCAGGAGCCGCACCGGCAAGCCGAGGAGTATCGCCACCTGGAGCAATAAAACGACTCCCAGGAACTGCCCCGAATAGAAAACGGTTACTATTTCACGCGCCCGGAAAACCGCGAAAATCATCACGGGCAGAACTACACCGATGCTGAACTTGGTCAGCACGCTCCAGGCGTTCGCCGTGGACCCGATGCCGTACTTCTGGCTGATTTCCGAGATCGACGCCAGCCCTATCCCCCCCAGGCCGGCAAGGATGAAGCTGGAGAGAAACCGGTACATGCTGAAAGCTATATTGTAGTAGCCGATCAGGGAATCCTCTATTCTGAAATACTTCAACAGAATGATATCAATCTGCTTGCCCAGTGCGTAATCGAGGAGAACCGTCAGGAACAGGGTGAAGCCGAAGCGGTAGACCATGTCGAGCCTGCAGCGCTCGCCGGGCAGCCTGAGAAAGGCCAGCGTCCTGAAAACGTATACCGCCAGGACGCACAGGCCGACGAGGATCGAGACAATGATGATAGCCCTGATGCCGCATCCCATCCTCAAGAGTATATAGACAGCGCACAGGGAGACCGCAGCTCCCGCCACCCTGGTGAAGGCCACGACGCCCAGGTCAATTCTTCCCATGAAATATGCCATGAAGAGCGAGGTGACACCGCTTATCACGATGTAGAGGACGGAAAGCCTGAAGTAATAGGCGAGGGCGGGGGTACCGAAGAGCGAGGCCAGACGGCCGGCGAAGAGGAGGTAGAGCCCCCCCGCGGCGGCGCTGCTGATAAGCCTCGTCACAAGGAGCCGCTTGAAGAGAAACGACGCGCGGTGCTTCTCGCCGCGCATCTTCGGCATGAACACGTTGACCGCCTCGTTCAAGCCCAGCGTCGAGATGAGGATGACGAGAGAGCTCATGCTGACGATGAAGGAGTAAACACCGTACTCCGCGCCACCCAGCCCCCTCGCGGCGACAACAGAGAAGAGGAAGAGAAGGCAGGTCTCGGCCACCATGCTCAACTGGTTGAGAACGGCGCCTTTAGATGCCCTTCGCGTAAGTTCCATAATAGAGCATTGTAGCCCAAATCCCGGCATTTATCGTGCGAAAATGCTGTGCCGGAGGCCGTGGAACAAGAGCACCCGCGTATTCGCGCGCCCGCGTGGCGCCGCCGGGGCCGCTACCCGGCGCACAAAACGGGCCGGAAAACGCATCCACGGGCGGATATTTATAATCGCCCGGTATTATGTTATAAAAGCTGACGGCATCGGAGGTAGCATCCATCAATGGAATCCCGCATGAAAGGCATGACAGAGGATCGCGACATGAAGGTAACCGCCGTCGTTCCCGTTCATAATAGCGCAACCTACATCGAGGAAACCCTTCACAGCCTCATCGATCAGCGGCGGAGTTTCGACGAGATAATCGTCGTGGACGACGGCTCCACGGACGATACCGTTACACGGGTGATGAAGTACCCCGTCAGGATACTCCGGATGCCGCACATGGAGAGGAGCGCGGCGCGGAACGCCGGCTGGGTGGCGGCCTCCGGAGACATAATCGCCTTCATAGAATCCGACGGAGTATATGAGAGGGATTGGCTGCGGGAGGTGATGAAGGCTTTCGATGAAGGCCACCGCGCAGTCATCGACAGGCGCAGGATGTATAAGCCGGTTACTTATTACGCGCGCCTTAGCGACCACATTTACGACCTGCTATACGCCGATTACGAACCCACGGATGCCTGGATCATGGAAAAGAAATTGCTGGCCCGGCTCGGCGGTTTCGACGAGAGCCTCCATATCGCGGAGGACAAGGACCTTGCCGACCGCCTCAAGGCGGCAGGCGTAACCATATACTGCGCAAGGAACGCGGTCCATTATCACAAAGGAGAACCTGCGACCTTTCGGGCGGCGGTAAAGAGGTTCTACGAATTCGGACGGGGCATGTTCGACTACTGGTGGAAGGACCCCCGCAAACGCTCGACCGTGAAACTGGCGAGCCTCCTCGCCTTCTTCTGGGGCACGTTCTGCCCACCCGTATTTATCTACGTATTCATCAAGATATATGCGAAAAGGATGGCCTGGGCGCTGCGAAGCGGCATGAAGGCAAGGTACCTTCCCGTCGAGCCGTTCCTCTACACGGTCTGCCAGTACTTTCTCCAGGCAGGGGCGAGCGTCACGCTCTTGAGACATCTCTTTATCGATAAGAAGCTGAAGCTTTCGTGGAAGGGATTAGTGCCGGCCGTTAAGGAGAGGATATAGAACGACCATCCTGCAACGGCCCCCGTGAAGTAAGCCGCCGGAATTCCATGGAACACATCATGTTCGCGAAGCTACGGAGAATGATATGGATTTACACCTTCGACGCCTGGAGGATGCCTCCCAGGAACATATACATCGAGATAACCGGGGCGTGCAACTTCAGGTGCCCGAATTGTCCCCGCACCTACGCAAACAAAACAAGGGGGCACATGCCCGTGGAGATGTTCCGCAAGGTCATAAAAGATATCGCCGAAGACTACCCGGAGCTCGAGCACATCGGCTTCCATTTCTTCGGTGAAATATCGATGAGAAAGGACTTCGACACGCTGATCAACTGGGCCAGGGAGAAGCTTCCCGGAACACACTTCGGGATATCCACAAACCTTTCGTTTGAAAAAAAGGACGTCATCGACAGGCTGCTCCGCTCGGACCTGGACGTAATCGGGGTATGGCCGGACGCCTACTCCTCCGAAAGCTATGAGCAAATCAGGACCGGCGGCTCTTTTCCCGGCGTCAGGGATAACATCAGGTACCTGCTGGAAGAGCGGGCCAGGCTGAACAAGTCAGATATCGAGGTCCACGTGGGCATGGTAAAGAACAAGATAAATCAAGGTTACACGGGCAAATTCTATAAAGAGTTCGAGTTTGTGGATGCATTTCCCGGTGCCGGCCTAGTCACCATCGACAGCCACGACTGGGCGGGGCAGGTCCCCTCAGGGGCGGTAATCGACTCGGCCGGCAACTACAAGCTCAAGCTCCCGAAGGTATGTCCCATGCCCTTCTACACGCTGGTGGTAAGCGCCGAAGGCGACGTTTCCCTGTGCTGCTTCGATATGAACCTCAATCTCAAGGTGGGGAACGTAATGAAAGACGGTACAATCGCCGGGCTGTGGACGTCAGGGAACGCGAACGCCATCAGGAGAGGGATGAAGCGCTTGAACCCTCCCGAAATGTGCAGGCACTGCCACAACTTTTACTTCGATCTAACACCATCGAGGATTATCCGTAAGATGAAAACGGCTTTCATGCGGCGGGAGCTGAAGCATTTCTTGCTCGCAGATCATATAAAGAGCGCGCGGGGAAGAAGCGCCGGGAAGGCCTCCCGGGAGGGAAAAGCGGGGCAAGGCAACAGTTAAAAGACGATACCCCCCCTGTTACATCATTGGTAAACTATGAGAGAGGAGTTCCGGCGGAGCAAGATCCCTCCGCCTCCGGATAGACCCGCAGGGCAAAGAAAGTGAAAGAAAACGGAAAAAGCGTGCTCGTGCACCTCGGCGCCGGCCTGGGCAACGTGATCCAGGCGACCCCCATGATAAAGTGCCTCTCACGGGCCGGGTTCACCATAGACCTATGCATCCAAGCCGACTACGGCGATGTCCCGGCCCTCTTCAGGGACTGGCAGGCCGTACGCGCCGTCTCATCAAGCGGGAGAGAGCTTGCCGGAAACACCTACAACTACTACATCATCGGCATCTGCATGACGGCGGACCCCGTTCGCTTCAAAAATTTCGATACGGCGGTGTCCATACGCCTCGACTATTCCCACCGTGACATCCCCCACGTATCCGAGGCCGGCCTTTATCTCAACGTCGCCCGGATATTAGCGCCCGGTATCGAGGTCAGCTACGAGACGTACTGCGGCAAATCCTCCAGGGATTTCCCGGAGATCTCACCGGCAACGTGCGTCCTCGCCCCCGGCGGAAAGTTCGGCTTCGCGATAAAAAAGTGGGACAGGTACGACCTCCTCGCGGAACGCCTCGGCGACGTCGCCGTCCTCGGCATAGAAAAAGACCTGGATATCTCCAACTCGAGGACCTTTACGGGACCCATCGCCGCACTGGCAAAGGGATACCTCAATCACCGGACGTTCGCCTGGCGCGTCCTGAAGGTCTTCTCGATGAGGACCGCCAGGAGAATGCGCTTCGGGAAAGAGGCGAAAAATTACCTCGGCAGGCTGAGCCTCCCGGAGACCGCCGCCCTGATAAACCGGGCCGGTTTCTTCATAGGCAACGACTGCGGCCTCGCGCACGTCTCCATCGCCATGGGAAAGCCGACCTTTGTCCTGATCGGCCCGACAAGTGTTAAAAAGAATTTTGCGCGCTTCAAAAACGTTTATCCCATCTCGCTGGACTATGAATGCGCGCCATGCCAGGAGAAGGCGCCCGAACTCGTGATGAGGAGCTCCCACGCGAGGCATTTCTGCCCTTACGGCATCAGGTGCCTCAGGGACATGGAAGTGGACTACGTTCTCCGCCGTGTGAAGAGCATCCTGCTGGAAAAACACGGGATCGAGATTCCCGCAAGATCCCTCACGTCCAAATAAAGGTAACCGTTCATGGCCCAAATAAGCCCGTTACCGCTCCCCATTTGTTAGCACTATAACGGAAGTTCCAAATAAAGCACATGGTTCAAAGAGCACATAACCCGCTGTAAATCAACGAGTTTTGCGATTAGCAGTAAGCTTCTTCCTCGTGGCTACACGGATGCCCTTGCACGGTAGGACCTCCGGTAAGCGTACGTTCGCCAGAACCAGGAGATTCTTTGCAGATTCCCGTGGCTCGGGTATCTGGTTGCAACAAGGTTTTCTGTTCACCAGCATTTCGATTGCACACAACTGGCCGAGTTCATCAATGCCCTCTTTCACAGTCAATTCTATATCGCGCCAACACTCAGCCAGGTGCTGGATAATACGGTACGCCAACATGACAACAAACGCATGGCCCCGTGTGCGCTCAGCTCGCCGCACATGCACGGATTGCACTTCCAACCCAACCGTTTTACATGTCCGAAACGCCTGTTCTACAAGAGCCAAGTCCCTGTAACGATCGTGAATGACTTCTTTGCTAGCCATTTCCTTCGTCAAATCGGTTTTGAGTACATAACAACCATCCAGTTTGGCCGCTTCGGCAATGGCATCTTCGTCTACGACAAGCTTAATAGTTCGCCCAGAAGCGCAGAGCGCCACCCATCCTGATAGCCTCAATGTCTTACACTTCTCTCGTACTTTTCTCAAAGCTACCGTAACACTGGCACGAGTATGCTCCATCAAATACTGGTTTTGCTTTTCTACTTCACGCAGTAAAGACGCTGACTTGCTCTCGCGGGATGCCGCAACCTCATCCGCCCTCAATGGATTGCGACGTAAGATATACCGTATCCCTTCATCCGTTTTCACCTCGGCAAGTTTCTGGTCAAAGAGACTCATCTGGATGACTTCCTCTTTGAGCATCTTTTCAATCTGGGGCTTCGTTATCGCCGTAATATAGTGGAACCCATGCTCAACCAGATCCTCCACCTGCTTGCTCTTGATCATGCCGCGGTCTCCCACGAAAGTCACCTCTCCTCCCCCAAAGCGGTTGGCAACCTTCTTAACCTGTGAGGCAAATGTGGCTGGATCTTGCGTGTTTCCCGCAAAGACCTCTATCGACAGAGGCTTACCTGCTTCATCGCACAGCAGTCCAATCACAATCTGTTTCTTACCCTTTTTCCCGTCACGGTTGTAGCCAAACGCGGCAAGCTCGTTGCATACGCCTTCCAGGTAACTGCTGGTCACATCATACAAAAAGAGCCGCGGTTCCTCCTCTCTGTGCTCTGCGTCAAAAAGATTACTCTCAATACGTACCTGGTTAGCACACAGCCAGTCCAAGTTCCTGTAGAGATCATCTTCGTTAAAGGTGTCCAACCCCAGTATATCGCAAGCGGCATGGCTTCCCGCCAACCGCACCGCCGACAACCTGGACCCCGGAGCAATGACTCGCGCGATTACCTGCCACAGCGCGAGCTTTCCTTCTCGTGAATTGCCCATCGCTTCTTTAATGCCTACCTGCCGGGCAATATCGTAGACCAGCCATACGGCACCCATCGATAGCCCTTGTTGTAGAGACACCGCTTCTGTGACGGCAACCAATTCATTTAGATCATGCTTATGCTTCAGGGCCAGACGGATAGCCTCGATCTCTTCCTTCGAACACCTTGAGAGGTTGGCAATGGTCCGATGTTTGACCTTCCCGTTTTCACGGTAACTCTCCCGTAACAGGTACCGCCTATACTTTCCCTGGCTTGTTGAGACATCAACATACATAGTGGCTACAATAATACCAGGATAGGAATCTATGGCAAGGAAAAAATCTCATTATAGTAAATATATTAGTGGCTACAATAAAAGCCAAAAAACTGATCTAATATCCTTCATGGCAAGAGGTTGCGACAATTTACGCTTGGAACATCCGATACAAGGCTTGCGACGTGAAGATATGCTGCAAATTTGTCCATTATTCCAAAACGAAACGAAGTCTTTTTCCGAAAGACGCTGAAAGTCCTTATATTCTGATTATTGAGGTTATCATGAAAAAGGCATTAGTATATTTTATCGTTTCTATGGCGCAGTTGCATCTCTTTGCATATGAGGCTATAAGTTTTTTTGAAAACAGGTGTGCTCTCGGCGTTATAACCTGATCCATAAAGAGAGCCCTGGCCGATTTATCATCGAGAAACCTTCCCAGCAGGAGTAATGCGAGTGGCTGAAAAAGCGTCTTCGAGAGAGGATAGATAAAATTTACTATGTTTTTCTTATTACGGTTCCAATAAAGGTAGCGGATGGGGAAGGTTGCTTTATGAACGATATAGTAATACGGGTTCCATTTATTATAGACGCTCAGATACATGTGTCCGTTCGGTCGCGTTATTCGAACCAGCTCTTCGAACGCCCGGAAGGGGTCGGCTGTATGATGGATCACACCATTGCTGATCGTGAAATCGGCGGTATCGTCCTCCAATTGTAAATCCATCACGTCGCCGTACATGGCATTAAACCCTCTTTGCTTCAGGGTGTCGACGTTTGAAGGGGATATGTCCACTCCTGTTATTCGCTCCTTCGGTATGCCGTAGTCGACGTATACCCCCATCCAGTAACCCGATCCGCAGCCGATATCAAACAAGCGTTCATCTTTCTTAATCATTCCCAGGAAATCGAACAACAACGGGTTATATCTGGCCCTCTCATAATTCAGATGTCCAAACTGAATTTGATCGTACAGCTCTTTGGCATCTTCTGCGATCTTGCGGCTCATTGATCAGCTACCCTTCCGTTATATGAGCAGTTTTTCCGCGCGTGGCAAGTAAGAAACCACACTAAATATATGCGAGACTGGAACGGCAGACAATATAGACGGAGAAAAGGTTCCTTGCCGGAATATTACTCCTCTTTTAGCGCTATATCCAGAGCCTCGTTCATATGATTTCGCAGCCTGTTCAGCGCTTCTTCAAGCTCGCCGGCTATTTTTTCTTTCTCATCGATGGCTTTATCGATCCTGGCCTTTATTTCATCGAGGTCGTCCTGGAAGGGATCGATCAGCATGTCTTCTTTTCCTATATGCCTGAAGAAGCTGAATATCTTTTCGTAAATGGCGTATCCGAAAGTCGGCACGTGGTAATGACAAGCAAAGGAATTTGTATGATGGCGCATGGAAAAAACCAGGTCGAGCTTTTTGTAAATACTGAGGACGGTAAAAGGATGGAGATTGTTCTCTATTAGGACCACGTCCTTCGGGTTGCGCAGCTTTGCTATAACCATTTCCGCGATTTCACTGTCCGACAATATTACTTTATATTTCTTCGGCAAGTAGTGATGGGGGATAAATATGAGCTGGGCATCGTATTGCTCGATTAGGTAATCGCCAATTTTCGCCGTGAAGTCGATTATCTGCTTCATCTCGTCGGCTATTTCACCTTCCGGGACATCGCTTCTTTCGAGCCTCATTTTTACAAGGTTAATCCTGAATGGTTTTGAGAAGAAGTCCCTGAGGCCGAATCCAACACGGAGTTTGGAATCTGAGATCCTGTCGTTGCGGTACTCGAACCCTTCGAGATGAGAATCCAGCAATGTCAGACTCGGCTCGCAGCCCAGGAGCAGGGCGGGCTCTCTGACGGGTATATTCTTGAGGTTATCGAATGATTCTTCATTCCTTACTATGCAGTAGTCGGCAGTCTTGCCGATCAAGTATTTCAGGGCAAAAAGATTTATCCGCTTGGTGATCTTCTCTGCCTCCGTCCCGAGGAGGATGACCTTTCTCCCGAGCAGCTTGGCCGTACAGATCCTTATCGCGTAATAAAGTGGTAGAAATGATACCACGGATTCGCTAATCGACACGTCCCCGCATGTCACGAACAGGTCTGATTTCAGCAATTCCAGCGGATTATCGAAAATGCCCTCCTTCCTGATTGCCATAAAGTTTCCATCGATGCGTGATAGAAGTTGCCGCACCCGTTCCGGATACCATGATGTGAGTATAAACCTCACGTTCTCGTATCTATCCTGGAAGAGCTTTATTATCGCGAGCATTATAGCCTCCGCTCCGATATTTCCCCTTCCTCCCGCACCGCAGAGATAGATTGTCTTGAATTTTGACCTCATCCGGGCCCATCCGCAGGTTTGCGCCCGGTGAGAGGACGGCGTTTAAATGAGTGATGTCCGTCGCCTGAACAGTATGCCAAGCGCATTGAAGCGGCCCGCGTGCGCTCGTTTTCCATGATAAGCCTGAAAATCGTATGATAGGGCATCAGGCGGGCGGGGTTAGGATGCATTGTTTTTTAACCAGAGAATCAGGTTCAGCGTCGTCCACAGGGCATGGGCGTGATTGTGAATGCCTTTAACGTGCTCCGTTAGCATGGTCTGAACGCCCTCATAATTGAATATGCCCAGCGTCTCAATATTTTCCTTTTGAAAGCTGTCGTGCAGGAGTTCCTTCCAGCCTTTTTGCTTGAACCATTTTTGATAGGGCATGTTAAGGCCCCTCTTGCCTCTTTTCCTTATTTTCTCCGGGATTACGTTTTTCACCGCATCGCGCAGGGGTATCTTATTAAATAGCCCCTTTATCTTGTGCGCTGAGGGAATGGAAAACGCGTAATTGACTAGATCGATATCCAGGTACGGAACCCTTAGCTCCATGGTATGGGCCATGCTTATCCTATCAGCCCGGAGCAGGAGATCATCCACGAGGTGGATAAGGCAGTCGGTCGCCATCAATTTATTAAGCACATCGCTTGATGCGAACGAGGAAAAGACATCTTCGTAAATCTGCGATGTCTCCAGCCGGTCGAGACCGCTTATGAAATCCCTGTTCAGGATTTTGCGCTTCTCGGAATCATTCATGCTTGCCCGGAACCAGAAGTGAGCCTTGGGAGGGTTGAACTTAACTCCATCCGTGAATCTTCTCAGTTTCATATCCAGGCTCACCTTGTTGTCGGAAACGGGAAGCTTGTGCGCGATATAATGGAGCGCTCGCCGCACCGGCGCCGGTAGAATCCGGTAATACCTTGCCATGTTCTGGGCTGAGTATGTCTCGTATCCGCCAAAGATTTCGTCCGCACCTTCACCGGAAAGTATTACGGTGACATAGTCTTTAGCGTACCGGCATATGTGGTATATCGGAAAAGTCGAGCCCTCGCAAAAAGGTTCGTCAAAGTAGTAGGATATCTCCTCCATCGAGTCCAGCATAGTTACAGCGTCCAGGACAAGCTCGTGGTGGTCGCTTTTTAAGTATTCGGCCATCAGCCTTGAGTACTCGCTTTCATCAAAGCTCTTTTCTTTGAATACAATGGCGAAGGTCTTTATTGGTTCTTCCGCCATTTCCGAGGCCAGCGCGGCGAGGGCGCTTGAGTCCACGCCCCCGCTCAGAAGAATGCCGAGGGGGACGTCGGAAATAAGCCTTCTCTTTATCGAAGTTTTAAGCAATCGCAAGGATTCAGCGGCGATTGTTTCTCTGCTTTGAGAAGATCCGTCGGATGTAATAGCTATTTCCCAGAATTTAACTAGCTCGATTTTCCCCTCCTTCAAAACGAGGGTGGACCCCGGCGGCAGGCTGTAAACGTCTTTGTAGATGGTCTGCGGTTTAGGCACGAATTGAAGTGACAGGAAGTCCGCTATTGCCTGCGGATGGAGCTCGCTTTCGAACGAGGGGTGTGATTTTAAGCTCTTTATCTCGGAACCAAATAGAAATAAGGAGCCTTTCCTATAGTAAAAAAGCGGCTTAATTCCTAAAGGGTCACGGGCTAAAAGTAGAGTATCGCGGGGTATGTCGTATATTGCGATAGCATATTGCCCTCTTAGTTTGTTCCAAAGTTGATTTCCATACTCCTCATACAGATGAAGGATGCATTCTAAATCGCCTTTGGTTCTGAACTTGTGACCTTTTGTTCTTAGCTCGGCTCTCAGCTCTTTGAAATTGAATATTTCACCGTTCCCAGCCAGCACAAGGCTTCTGTCCTCGTTAAACATGGGCTGCGGGGAATGCAGAATATCGATAATCGGCAGCCTCCTTACGGCGATGCCGATATTGTTGCCGGTCCACATGCCGTCAAGCGTCCCCCTGTGCACGACAGCCTCAAGCATTGAGGCAAGACTGTCCTCGATATTTCCGGATGGGGCGAAATTATATATGCCGCAGATTCCGCACATAGTATTACGCAGTTTTGTATTACGGTGTTTCGCCGGGCCGCCTTACTGGCCTGCATTAAAGCGACAATGTAGCAACAATGGAGCGGCTTTTCAATCTATTATATATCCCGCTCCTCCAGGATGGCGCGGTGGCGGTGGTACCGCTTCTGCCAGAAGCCCCTTCTGAAATACCAGAGCATCGCCGACCCCTGGCAGACGTCAGAGGCGTTGATCCCCAGCCATATTCCCGTCGGACCCAGGCCGCAGGCGAGGGCCAGCGCGTACGCGACGGGGACGCGAAGGCCAAGCTGGGCTATCCCCGTCATCATAGCCGGCGTGAGCGTGTCCCCCGCGCCGCCGATGCCCTTGCCCAGGACGAGGGTGGAGGATAGGAAAGGAATGGTGACGGCGACGAAGCGGAGGAATCCGGAGGCTATCGCGACTACGTCGGGGTCCGCGCTGAATACTCGTACCATCTGTGGAGCGAAGATGAAGAATAGGACCGCGATGGGAATCACGAGCAATTCGAAATATTTAACGGAAGTTACAAATAAAGGTGGGAGTTACGGCATAAGGGCCGGACGAGCGATATCCCAGCTTCTTGAGAATCTTCAGGCAGGCTTTGTACTCTCTCTTTATGTGAAACTCCGTGATCAGGACCGGGTGAACCTGATCGATGGCCTCCAGGGAAGCCCGGATGACCGGCAGCTCCCAGCCCTCGATATCCATCTTGACCAGCCTGACGTTCCCGATCTCATCCAGCAGGTCGCCCAGCGTCACCGCGCGGATCCCGCCCCGCCCGGATATGACCCTGGTGCCGCCTACGTTCGATGGGTCAATATCCGAGCACCGCGCGAACCCGGGACTATCGGTGACGGCGACATTCAACAGCTTGTACGGCTTCCCGACGTGCCTGCTGACGTTCCGCTCCAATGCCCCGAAGATATCCGGATGCGCCTCCACGCAGGCCAGGGCCTCCGACGGGCAGTGGTTGGCGAAGAAGATCGAGTGGTTGCCTATGTTGGCCCCTATATCCAGGTAGCACCCCCTCACCCCCAGGCCGGCAACCTTCTCGAGCAGGTCCAGCTCGTAGAACCGCCCGGTCTGCCGGAACCTCCGGATCATTATGTCCTCCCCCGTCACGCCAACCAGGTCGTACGTCCTGCCCTCGTACTCGATAGTTGCGACAGGTGGTTTTTCACTCATGCTTCACGCCTCATATCAGTTGGCGGTGCCGCCGCGAATCGGGCCTACCTCGCACGTAACTTTTAATATGGACGTCGAATAATACCCGGCGAAAACAATTCAGTTAAATGGTTTTGCGCGTTGCGACGCCGTCCGTTAGTATATGATTCTAATTTACAGGCAGGCAACAATCGATTATTTTCTGAGATAACCGCGGACCCCGAAGCATGCAGCAGACAGCTTACCCGCTCGACAAATGAGTTTGACAGCGCGAAGAAAATTGTTTGGAAAGGTGGCCGCAGGCTCCGCCCTTTTCGGCACGGTCTTCGGAATAACCGACGGCCTCTTTGTAATATTTTCCGATCCACTCCTTCTTTCATATAGGGAGCGCGTTAGTTACTGCGCCATAGAGATCGCCGTCCTACTGCTTGCGGGCTTAATAGCAGGTTTGCTCCTCGCGTCGTCATTCGCCATATTGCGTAGATGGACCGGCAAGGAGCCGTGCCCCGCCTTCATCCGGGGCGCCTCTCTTGCAGCCCTCGCCGCCGGGGCTCTCCTGGTCTGCTGCCTCACGTGGATGACCGGCATAGCCGCCTACGCGCTGGCCCTTTTACTGATGTGCCGGTTCTTCCTGAAAAAAAATGAGGACCACTCTTCTGCCCGATATCTCCTCCTGTGCGCGACCCTCCCGATAATGATAAGGGCGATCGTCTTCTTCCTGGACAGATACGACCTCTGGCTGGAAAAAGGACTCTACCTCTCTGCCTTCGTGGGGGCTTCCCTCATCCTCCTCTTGATCGTCTCTCTCCCCTGGAAGACTCTCCGGGAAAATGACCGGATGTTCCCCCGTCTTTCAAAAGCACTCCTAGTCCTGTTCTCTGCACTTACCGTCCTGATCATTGTGTTGCTTCTTCTCCCCGCGCCCCGCCCGACCCGCCGGGAGGATTCCAAAGCTCCAAACCTGCTTTTCATCCTGGTCGACGCCCTCCGGAGAGACCACCTCGGCGCATACGGCTATCCGGAAAACGTCAGCCCCACCGTTGACAGGCTCGCGCGGGAGGGAGCGTTCTTCACCACCGTTGTATCCGCCGCCCCGCACACGGTTACTTCCATGCCGAGCATAATGACCTCCCAGTTTCCATGCATCCATGGCGTCGATATGCGCGGAGAATACGAGAAAGAAATACCTGCCGGACTGGAGACGCTCGCTGAGATGCTATCGAGAAGAGGATACATGACGGCCGCTTTCGTGGCCAATCCCTACATCCAGATAACCGGCCTGGACCGCGGCTTCCAGGAATTTCACGACCTGGCCCTCCTCAAGACGCTGATAATAACGGGCTCCAAATTCTACCTCCGCTGCATGAGAATCTGGGGCCGGTACTTCAACTATGAATTGATGTACCCCATAGGCGGCCGCCTCAACAGGCGGGTCATCTCGTGGCTCGGGGAGCGGAGCAGCGAGCCCTTCTTTCTCTTTGTACACTACATGGACGTTCACAACCCATACATTCCCCCCCGGGGATTTTCCGAAGGGCTCGGCGATGTTATAGAGGGCTACTTCGACGCGTGGGAAGGTATCAAGCGCGGCGAAACGGAAAAGAGGGAGGAGAGGCTCGACCTGCTCAAGCGGCTCTACGACCGCGAGATCCTCTACATGGACAGCAACCTCAAGGAAGTCCTGGCCGCACTCGATGAGCTGGGGATGAGGGACAACACGCTTATCGTGCTGGCGGCCGACCACGGGGACGAGTTCTACGAGCACGGGGATCTCGGCCATAACCAGACACTCTACGACGAGGTCCTGCTCGTGCCCCTTATCTTCAACATGCCCGGCAGGATAGAAGCCACCGGGGCTATCGGGGGCCAGTTCACGACAATGGATCTACTCCCGACAGCTCTCTCCATCCTGGGCCTTCCCGTTCCCAGCGGCCTGGCGGGCGTGAGCCTGTACCCCTTCAACACGGGTTGGAGCACTCGCACCGAAGAGCGCGTCCTCTACAGCGAGAGCAGGGATTACATATCGGCGAGGATGGAGGGGTGGAAGCTCATACGCGCCAAGGACAGCGGCAGGGAGGAGCTTTACGACCTTAAGAACGACCCGCTTGAAACCGTGAACGTACGGAGAGACAAGCCAGATATAGCGGATAAGCTGGGAAAAGCGTTAAATAACTACCAGGCGAAGAAAGAGCAGAGGAAATTCGAACCCCTTCCCGCTAAAGTCACCGACGAGGCCAGGGAACAGCTTGAAGCACTGGGATATATCGTCAAATAAAAATGCAAGCTTTGGGATTTTCATTTCGCGCTTGTATCGTCACCAACGAGCATAAATAGAGCCCCCGGGATCTCTCCTCTTCAGGATTCGATAGTCACGCCGCACCTTCCGAGGTGGGCCCCCTTCCCAGCATCCTGCAGAGTAACAATAGAGAGAGAAGGCTCGCCGCCACTATCACAACCAGCAAAATCAGGATGGGGAGACCGTGCGCCCCCGGGGCCGCCCACCAGGGCCAGGCGGCGTCCCACCTGCCATCCGCGGCTATTGCCCAAAGGTTCCCGACCGCTGTCGGCAGCTGCGCGTCTCCCCAATTCCAGTAGGAGGTGGAGTCGGTCCCGGCAGCAGAATATCCTCCGACAGCGGGGACGAGCTGCAGGAGCACGCAGATGGCGAACGCCGCGACAATGAGCCGTCTGAACGCGGGCGAGCCCCTCCTCCATCTCCCTTCCAGCCAGTACGCGAGCGGTATGAACATCAGGGCCACGGTCGGCAGCTGGAACCTCGGCCCCCACGCGTTGGGCGTCGCCCACCAGCTCCACTTGGCGAAAAAGAGGAAGTTGACAAGGACCGCCAGGAGAACCGCCACTGCTTTTATGCGCCCGGCGCGCACGAAGGCCGGCACGCCGAGGACCGAAAGCGCCAGAACGGGAGAGAAGACGAAGAGGCCCCTGCCGGGGCTGAAAAGAAGGGCCGGAGCCGATTCCAGCAGGGAGGCGCTGAAATCGAACGGGGAGGTCGCACGGTCATACCCCAGGTAGAAGAGCGAGCCGAATCGATGATAGTTGTACCAGAAGAAGAGCAGGGCGAGAGGAAGGATGCCGGCCAGCAGCAGGGCGGTGGCCCTCAGCCGTGCGCGCACGTACGGGCGGGAGGATGACCGGGGCGACAGGACGAAGACGGCGACGGGCAGGAAGAAGATGACGGCGCTGACGCGCGTCACAACCGAGAAACCCAGGAGCAGGCCGGCATACAGCCAGTACGCGGGCCTTGCCCTGTCGACGGCGCGGAAGAGGCAAAGGAATCCCCACAGAAGCAGCAGCACACTGAGAGATATATCAAAGCTCAGGGTCGAATAGACAAGCGCCATCGAGCCGAAGACGTACATGACGGTGGTCATCGAAGAGACGGAGCGGGAAATGCCGAGGTCTCCCAGAAGGGAGAAGAGGCAGACGCCCGTCATTGCGAGAACGAAGGCGTTCGCCGATTTCGAGATAAAAAACGGCTCGATGAAGGGCCGCCCCTTCAGAGACGGGGGAAGGATGCCGGCCGCCCGGATAGCGAACTTGTCGGCAGCCACAGCCGGAACGAAGAGCAGGGACTGGCCGAATCCGTACCAGGAGAAGTACTTCCCCCCCCTCCCCTCCTGTATGCGCGCGTCTCTCCAGCCTCTGTGCTGGGGAAGGTCCACGGCCCCGCTCTCCACGATCCTCCTGGCGACCTCGTATTCTATGAAGCCGTCGCCGACGCCCTTACCGTGGAAATGCTTGGACGAGAAGATAAGGAGAGTCGACAGGAGAAAGGCGAAGAGTACTGCATTATCTCCCAAATATAGTCGTCGCAAGGGCACTTAAGTATAACTCTCTCGCTCTGCTTACAAGAAGTGATGAATCTCACAATGCAAAGTGCATGCTGCAAACTGTAAAACGCAAAATGAGAAACTTACAAAGGAAAGATAGCTTCGATGTATACACCGCTTCCCGCTTTTCAATCTTCACTCTGCACTGCTCCGGTCGACCAGCATAACGGGGACGCCGTCCCTCACCGCGTACTCGGCGCCGCAGGAGCTGCACCGGCTCCCCTCGTCCGACCACGAGAGGACGCCCCTGCATGCCGGGCAGACCAGCATTTCCCTTATGTTGAGTCTCCTCTGGCGGAGATGCCTCACGGGATTCTTAAGCCACTTGAAACAGACCGGCAAGTGTGACCTGAGCCTGCCGTAAAGGCAAGGCTTCCCCTCCAGCTTCGTCAGTGACTTGAGCACCTCCTTATCAGCGAGGTCCATTGAAAGGCGCGGGTCCGGCGGCCTCATCTCCCACCGTATCGAGTCCTCCCACTCGAACCTCACGCTGAAGAGCTCGCGCACCCTCGCGGCGAAGGCCCTGTACTCGGGAACGCACTGGTGGAGGTAATCGAAGAGGTCGCCGAATTTGCTCCTGTTCTCTTCGAGCATCTTCCTGATGATTAATCTATCCCCTTCCTTACCGACGATCCACCTGTGGTGAGGGCGCGGGCCGGCAAGGGCCTCCTTGACCTCGGAGGGTGTTTCCATGTATCCCCGTTTTCCAACCCTTTCTATCTCCCCCAGGAAGACGCCCGGGTCCTCCACGTGCTCCAGGACGTGGCTGCATATCACGTAATCGAAGGATTTGTCCCTGAAGGGAAGCCGGCTGCCGTCGGCTATCACGAGCGGACGCCAGTCCCTCCTCAGCGGGAACACCCCGCCCCAGCCGCGATCCGTGCTCGGGCCGATCGCCCTGTCGCAGAGGACATCGGAGCGCCAGTTCGGCTGGTGTCCGCTGCCGACTTCAAGAACGAGATCGCTCCTCTTTATCTTCATAGTGCCTGCGCGCCCGGGTACAATCCACTATAGAAAACGTCCCGCGAATATTCAATTGAGAATTTGCCCGGCCTCGCCGCCTGTATGCTCCGAGCGCCCACTTAATGGTTGACTATCCCACACCTATTGCCGACAATTTCTCACAAAACCTGCCGGGCCGATTTTTATTTTCATTCGACGTCCCACACCCCCGCTGATTGCGGCGGGCCGATCCGGCAGGGAATAAAAGGATTGAACTCCATGGAGAATCCGGGGCCAACCATGACAAAGGCCGGAAAAATCGGCCTGTTTTTTGACATCTCCATACTGGCACTGCTGGCCGTGTTCGCTTTCCGCATCACATTCCAGGCCGGAACAAGGGGATTCTTCGCGTTCGATCAATCCATAGTATTCGACGGGGGCTACAGGGTTCTCCTGGGCCAGATACCTTACCGCGACTTCATTATACCGATAGGACCGGTGGCCTTCTGGCTGCAGGCTGTCTTTTTCGCCCTGCTGGGCGTCAATTATTACGCCTGCATATTCCCCGCCGCCCTCTTCAACGTGCTGGCAGCCTTCCTGGCCGTGGGCACAATCAGGCTCCTTTTTCCTGGAAAGAAGATCGTCTCTTACGGGGCCGGGTTTCTTACGGCGGCCTGGTTCTATCCACCCTTCGGAATACTCTATTATGACCAGACCGCCTTCTTCTTCTCCTTTCTCGCCCTGTATATCATCCTCCTATCGATACTGAAGGCCCCCGAGCGTCCTTTATTGAGAACATCCCTGCTCGCTCTCTCAGGCATCCTCGTCCTTGTTTCCTTCCTGAGCAAACAGAATGCCGGCTTATTCTTTTTACCGATATTTCCGCTTTTGCTCCTGGCAGGTTACAGGAGAGGCATAAGGGGCGCCCTCCTGGATTGCGCGGTCTTCTTCGCCGCCTTCTGTGCGGGCTTACTCGCGTTCCTGGCGTGGGTGCACACACGGTCCGACCTCAGCGACTTCATCACCTTCTTCTTCAAAGTCCCCTCACAGCAGGGGATCTGGAGAATTTTCAATGCCGGGGGGATATTCGGAATATTGCACCTCCTCTACACAGGTGATGGCCCTGTAACGATCAGAATTATCATTGCCTTCTCCCGCTTGCTCTCCGTATTTTTCATCCTCCTCTATTGCTGGAATATCCGAACCATTGGCAGGGAATGGCGCCGCCAGCTCCTGGCCGCTCTTATATGCCTCTATTGCTCTTTCTATCAATACCTTTTCCTCTTCACCACGAAGAATAATCCGGAAAATTGTCTCCCGTTCATAGGGTTAATATTCGGCATCGGAGCCGCCCTTGCAACCTGCCTTCTGGCGGACATGACGATAAAAATGCAGGTGCTGAAACAAAATATCCATTATCCCGGCCGTTCTACCCTAAGGCGCCTGGCAATTCTTATCCTGGCGCTCTTTTTCTTTTATTCCCTGAACCAGGGGCGAAAGGCTTATCTTTCCAGGAAGGTCCACGAGGTCTTCGTGAGGCCCGTTTTCGGTGAGCCTTCTTCCATCGTTAAATTACGGGGCCTGAGGTGGGGCAAATACACAAGGGCTCGCGCACATTGGAACTACACCGGCAGAAAGGAGTACATGAAGAGCCCGGCCGTTACCGAAAATGATTTCGCCTCCCTCCTGGACTATCTCGGGAAGAAGGGGTCTCACTTCTTCGTTTTCCCGGATACAACGATACTCTACGGCCTGCTGGACGCGACCCCGCCTCAACCGCTGCTCTGGTTCGACGAGGGCCTCACGTACCCCCGGGAATACGACCCGGTCATCGACAGGCGGATTGTAAAGAGCCTTGAGGAAAATAACGTCGATACATTTGTCCTGGAGGAAGAATCGTTCTGGGGAACTGAAGAGAGGCTGGGGCATTTTCCGCTTTTAAAGTCATATATCGACGGGAAATTCGAAAAAGTGAAGCAGTTCGGCATATTCGCCGTCCATGAGAAGAGTGAACTTCAACAGGACCCGGAAGCCGGTGAGGTAACCGGGGAATAATTCGTGGCCGTCGCATCCCCTCTTAAAGGATGAAAAGATTCCGCACAGTTTTTATCCTTGATATTCTGGCTCTCGTGCTGGCGTTCGCCCTGCCGGGCGCGTTGGGCATCGCTTCCCGGCCAGGGCGCGCACTCACCATAAACCCGCTTATTATCAGGGCAGTACTGCTCGCGTACATTCTCGCTACGTGGACGGCTCTCATGTACTACAAGGGGAAGCCAAACTTGCTCTTTCTCCGTCCCCTGAACCTCCTCTACGCCCTGGTTGCTCTCTGCCTCTCCGCTAATTTTCTCATAGCGTGGGACGTGACCTACCGGCCTTCCTGGGAATGGCTTGCCTCGTTCGGCGCGATTTCATTTCTCCTGCTCTGGGCCGTGGCC
>JAVCDC010000098.1 GCA_030765135.1 Candidatus Tritonobacter lacicola
GCTAGAGCAATAAGAAAAATCAGGTGCGATTTATTCTTACTTCTATTATCAACGCAGAACGAGATACGCTTCACCCCTCGACGGAGTTTATGCTGAGCCCTTCGGCTTCGCTCAGGATAAACTCCGTCGAAGTGCTCGGGACAAGCTCGGTACGAGTTGAGAGTTTATTGATAAGGGTGGAGCAGAAGGCCCAGATGAAGAGGGCGAGGGCTATGCACGCTCCGCCGCTGAACCAGAAGGCCGCTCCATAGCCGAAACGATGGAGCAGGAACCCGCTCGCGACCGCTCCGGTAGAGATGCCGATGGCCTCTACGACCTTGATGAACCCGTAGTTGCCCCCCAGGCGCGTGCGGGCGAAGATCTGGGAGACGAAGACGTTGGCGCAGAAGATGACCATCGAGTCGCCGAGCACGTGGACCAGCCGGATATCGACGACCTGCCAGAAGCTCCTTGCCAGCACGGTGAGTCCCTGGAACACGCCCGAGGCGAGGAGCCCGCCGATCAGGAGGTACTTCGCGTTCTTCGCCCTGTCGAAGATAATGCCGGAAAGGATTCCGATGACGCTGAGCCATATTCCCATGATGGGGTAAATCTCGCCTATCCGCCGGTAGCTAAGGCCGACCCGCCCCTTGAGAAAGAGAGGATAGACGGCGTGCTCGGTCCCGAAGTGCAGCGCGATGATGACGAAGATAGCGATTACGAGGAAGACCTCTTTTCTCCTTATATCGCCCACGTAATCCACTATGTTGAACCTGATCGGGCTGGAGTCCTCGATGAGGAAGGTCAGCGCGAAGAGAGCGAGCCCCAGGGCGGCCGATGTCAGGAAAACGTATTCCATGCCGAATGCCCCGATAACCCTCCCCCCGAGCAAGAGGCCGAATCCCCAGCCCAGGTACATCCCCGAGAGGAATACGCTTATCTGCGTGCCCTTCCCCTTTACCCCGAGGAGTTTGTAGAAGAGTGAAAAGAGAGAGACGCCGAACATGCTTATTCCCGCCCCCATGGCGACGACAAGCACGAGAACGGGTCCCATGTCCTTGAAAAATGCAAGCAAGAACGAGGATGCCGCGATTACCAGTGCACCCCCGTGCATCAGCTTCCGCGGCGAGAACCTGTCCGAGAGGTAGCCGAAGGGAACGGTCATGAGGATGGTTGTGAAAGAGAAGAGAGAGACAATCAGACCGATCCTGTTCGGCGAGAGGCCGAGGTCCTCCTTGAGATAGAGGGACATGTAGCAGGTGACCGGCCACGCTACAAACGTGAAGAGAAAGTTGTTGGCCGTGAACGCGGCGACCCTTTTTGTCATCTACCGTTTTGCCCGGGAAAAAGAGGAGAAGAACATCGGCGTCTTCACGCGGTATTCGGCGTATTCGCTGCCGAACCGCTCGATCATTGCCGGCTCCTCGAAGACCTTGAAATATAAGAAGGCTATGAGGAGGGCTACCGGGTAGAAGAGCATCATCGAAAGGGAGTTTGTTAGCAACCCGAGGCCGATAAACATGTAGGTGACGTTTGCGGTGGCCATGGGGTTCCGGATCCGGTGGTAGGGACCGACGACAACGAGGTGCTGTGTCACGGGCGAGACCTCGACTTTGAATATCTCGGCGGGATGGCCCTTGCCGATTATTACTATGGAGCGGCTTGTCCAGATAATGAGGGCCCAGCAGAGAGTTATAATAGGGATTGCTATCACGTAGTTGTAGGGTGGGGGGACCACGGAGGAAGGGTGATTTAGAACCCTGTCCAGCAGGTCTCCCAGCACAATAGCGATAGCCGGCATAGCTACAACATACACGGTAATTACGATGGTGTAGCTTACGATGAGCCGGTGTTTTATCCCGAGGCTATGGAAGAATCGCTGCACCCAGTGTTACCTCAATCAATTAACGTCTATCATGGCTTTAAAATTATGCGTACCCGGCCACGGGAAAGCATGCCCTGCTCACAGTATAATCGATTCCGGTTAAGATTGCGATTACGACTAAGGAAAAGAGTTGTGTTACTTGACAGGGATGGGGGCGGCGATGTCGCGGGCTTCGCGCTTGATCTTCAACCTAAGCTGGCTGGCCTTTATCGGCTCCGGGTATTCGTAGAGGTTCCCCTCGTAGTTCCTGAGGTACGCTTTGCCCTGAGCCAATCCTATAAGGTAGCTTGGGCCCAGCGGGATCTTCCCCCCTCCGCCGGGCGCGTCTATGACGTATGTCGGGACGGCATAACCGGAAGTGTGGCCCCGGAGCTTTTCTATGATGTTGATCCCCTCCGCTATGGACGTGCGGAAGTGACCCGTGCCCATTGCCAGGTCGCACTGGTAGAGGTAATACGGCCTTACCCTGATCGCCAGCAGCTGATGAACGAGACTCTTGATCGTTCTGGTTCCGTTGTTTATCCCGCGCAGAAGGACCGTCTGGCTTCCCAGCGGGATACCGGCGTCGGCCAGGCGCTCGCAGGCGCTCTTGACCTCGGGAGTGATCTCCCTGGGATGGGAGAAATGTATGCTCATCATGAGGGGGTGGAATTTTTTCAGCACCCGCAGAAGCGGGTCCGTGATCCTCTGGGGGAGGAATACGGGAGCTCGCGTTCCTATCCTGAGGATCTCGACGTGCCTTATGGCGCGGAGCGAGGATAGGACCGAGTTCAGTGTTTCGTCGCTGAGGACCAGCGGGTCGCCCCCGGAGATCAGGACATCCCTGATCTCCTTGTGGGATGAGATATAATCATAGATAGCGTCGAGGTTTTCCTTGGAGATCATCCGTCTATTGCCGCCCACGATCCTCTTCCTGGTGCAGTAGCGGCAGTAAGAGATGCACATGTCCGTCAGGATGAGGAGGACGCGGTCGGGGTACCGGTGTACAAGGTTCGGTACGGGGGAGTCGTGCACCTCCCCGCAGGGGTCTTCCATATTTGTGGAGGATGAGAGGTGCTCCTCTATCCTTGGAACGACCTGTTTCCTGAGGGGGCAATGGGGGTTTTTCGGGTCGAGCAGGGAGGTGAAGTAGGGGGTGATCGCCATCCTCAGCCTCCCCCCCTCCTTTTTTATTCCGGCAATCTCCTCGGCCGACAGCTCGATTATATCCGAGAGCTCCTCGAGCGTCTCAACGCGGTTCTTGAGGTGCCACTTCCAGTCGTGCCAGTTTTCGCCGGCCTGCTGCTTGCTGATGTCTAGAGAAAAAGCCACGCGGATTACATTCCTTTCATAAAACGTCGCCGTTGGCGTATCTTATCTGCGCCTCTTCAAGAACCGCCAGGATGAGATCGTCGTAGCTCATTCCGCCGGCGCGGGCTGCTTTCGGAAAGCACGAGTTGCTGTCGGGGTCGGGGAGGATCCCCGGCAGCGGATTCAATTCGAGTATGTTAGGGACGCCCCGTTCATCCATGCGTACGTCTATGCGGCACCAGTCGCGGCAGCCGAGTGCTTTGAAGGCCTTTATGCATACGTACTCGATCGCGTGTTTTTCCTCATCGGTGATATCCGCCGGGCAGGAGAAGATGTCGAGCGGGTTCTCTTCATTGTCCCACATCCACTTTGCCTCGTAGGAATAGATGGGATTGGCATCGGCAGGGAGCGCGTCGAAAATGACCTCGACTATGGGGAGAACCCTGAGACGCTCGCCGTTTCCGATGAGTGCCACGGTGAACTCCCTTCCGCGGAGGTACTCCTCCGCGATGACGGGCTGGTTATAGGTGGAGATAAGTTCTCCCGCTTTTTTCCTGATAGTGTCACTGTCCCAGCCCACGGAGTCGTTCCTGATCCCCATGCTGGAGCCTTCCCAGAGCGGCTTCAGGATGACAGGGGGGTTGAGGGCATCAACATCACCGTTTAAGTTGCTCAGGATGCTGAAGCCGGGGGTGGGTATGCCGAAGTAGCTCAGTATCTGTTTTGCCCTCGATTTATCGAGGCAGGCCGATAGTGTAAAGGGTCCTGATCCCGTGTAGGGAATCCGCATCATATCGCAGAGGGCCGGGACCAGGGACTCCCTGCTCGAGGAATGAAGTCCCTCGGCAATGTTATATACAAAGTCGGGGTCCACGCTGCTCAGGCCGCCGAAGACCCTCTCGTTGGCCTCTACCAGCGCGACATCGTTCTCCGAGGAGATAGCGGCGTACACTGCGGCTATGGTCTCGGGCTCGTCCCACTCCGCGTAGCAGTCAACCGGCTGGGAGGGAAGGGGTTCCTGCCTGATGTTGTAGGTGAGCGCTACCCTCATGTTTTCCTCTCCTCTGTTTCCCTCAGCATATGTATAAACTTCGCCTGCCTTGGGTCGTCTTCCATGGCTTCCAGGTAACGCTGGAGGGCGGTGGATACGATCCTGGCCATCGATGTATTGTTCTTGATGGCCAGGAGCCGCACCCTCTTGTGAAGCTCATCGTCGAAGTAGACAGTTGTTCTTTTTCTTTTGGTAACCATGATTACATCATTATGTTACAACATAATGGCATCAAAGCATAAGGACATATATATGTCAATATCTTTTTTCTTTTTATTGCTCCTTTCCAGTTCAGGTTGGATTGCTTCTCCGTCAGGCACCTGTCTGCTCATGCCTTGCAATGGCAGGTAGGGAGCTGCCGCCCGTCCCCGGTGAGACCGGGGCCGGATCGACCGGGGTCTGACCGAGCTCCGCCCGTAATGATATTTTGTTGAAGCGGAGACAATAAATTGCTTCAGGAGTTGGTGGGCGCGATCTCGATCTTTTCAGGGGGCCCTGCTTCAGGCTGTGACCAGAAAAACGCCTGGAAGGCGCGGTAGGCTTCCTCGTCGTTCAGGAATTGAAGCAGCTTAGGGTTCTTCGCCGCGTCGCACAGGCGACCTTCCTGGACGGCCGTAACATAGGCCTCGTCCCTGTTGAGTTCCACTAGGCTCCCCGTCGCCTGGAGCTCGCGGTAGCCGGGGTCCTCCTGAAGCCTTGTCCACGCCTCGTAGTCAATGGGTGACAGGAAGATATCGCGTACCCCGGCGAAGGGTTGCCACTTAACAAGAGGATTGAACTTCGACCGGTTGAACGTCTGTACTCCCCGAAAAAGACCCGATTCCAGCAGGCCGTCGGCTATGCCGGGGAGCCTCAGCTCAAGCGTCGGATAAGCCAGGTCGCATAGCAGCAGGAAGATCGCGGCGGTCGCCAGCCCGCGGAGGACGGCGAAGATCGCGCCGGGCATCCTTCGGCGAGACTTCATGAGGGGCTTCGCCAGGAAAGCGAGGATACGGTAGATTATGAAACCCAGCAGGATAATCGGTACGAGCAGAACGAGGCGGGCAGCGAAGCCCCGAGTGTTGAAGCCCGCGGCCAGGGCGGCCAGAAGATTATCCCTGAAGATGTAAACAGTGACCGCGCTGCCGGCGAAGGAGACGGCCAGAAGGACCTGGCGGGCCAGCCCCTTCCAGAGACCGATAATGCCGAGCAATACGAGATAGACCAGGATCGCTATGTCGAGGTACATAAAACTTTCTTATCCTCCCGGCGCGTTTCAGCGAGAGAGTTAGCGCTAGTTCCACCAACTTCCACAAAAAATATATTGAATTCCACCGCAAAGGCGCGGAGTTCGCAGAGTAAGACGAAGAATTAAAATATTCCCTTTTTGATTATTCTTCGCGTCCGGCGCCTGTGCTGAGCTTGTCGAAGTGCGACTCTACGGTTCGTTATTATTTTTTCTTCGTGGCCTTCGTGGTTTTTTTATCCTCATGGAAGTTAAACGATCGACGCTGAGAAAGAGGACGCGAAGGGAGAGGAGTAGCTTCACGGCCATGGGGACGACGGCCCTCTTCCGGAAGACATCGCAGTCGATGGCCTCTAACCGGTCGAGGATCATGGAGTAGAGAATGCGTGCGGCGTAAACGAAGCGGACACCGTCGGGCTTGAAGAAGCGGTAGCCGGAGTCTACGCGCGAGTAGTCCGAGCGGGTTAGGTCAACGTAATGGCTTATGAGGGACCTCAGCGGCTCTGTCATCCTCTCCCTCTCGATGTCCTCCACGGTGACGCCGAACCTCTCCATGTCCTCCGAGGGGAGGTACACCCTCCCTCTCCGTATATCTTCCTTTATATCCCTCAGGAAGTTAGTCATCTGCATTGCGTGGCCGAGCTTCACGGCGTACTCGAAGGCCTTCTCTTCCCGGTAGCCCAGGACGTATGTTACCAGGATGCCGACGACGGACGCGCAGCCGTAGGTGTACTCCTTGAGCTCGCCGATGGTCGAGTATCTCCTGCAGGCTAGATCCATCTCCATCGAATCGAGGAACCTCATGGCGTGGCGGACCGGTATGCGGTACTTTTTCGCGGTGTCGATGTAGGCCTGTATTATTGGGTTGGAATGGCATCCCCGCTCGTCGCCCTCGATGATCATCTCCCTGAGCAGGTCCAGGTGCCTCCTCGACCCCTCCGGACCTCGGCCTTCGAGGGGGAAGTCTGCTATCTCGTCGCCGAGCCGTAGGAAGCCGTAGAGCGCGTTGATTGACCGCCTCTTCTCCCGGGATATGATGAGCGACGAGGCGTAGAACGATTTTCCGTACGCACGGTTGATTTTTCCGCAGTAGGCGTAGCATTCCTCCAGTGGCGAGTCCTCGGGGATCGGTTCAACGGACCTGATGTATCTCAGAAGGTTATTGGACATGATACGTAACCCGTGGCTCGTGATTCGTTGCTCGTGACTTGATATTTCGTAGCTGCTTCATGAAGGTGAAAGAGCGGATAATCAGTCCCATAGACTTACAGGACTTTCCCAGTTTTATGGGCTCGATATGCGCAATCACCTGACCTTGAAGCTGTAGAATGTTTGAATAAATGGAAAACGCCGATTTACAAAATACCCTCTCCCCTTTGTAAGGGGAGAGGGAAATTGTTATTTTCGAACTTCTCTCTGATGGCAAACATCTTTTTCGATGAGAAAGGCACTTTTAATACAGTTTCTAGGAGCCTGTTCGAGTAACCTTTAAAATGTCATTGCGAGCCCCAGAGGGGCGAAGCAATCTCTAGCCTGAATTATTCATCAACTTTGCGAAAATTGTTGCAATGCCAAGGAAAACAATAGGTTACAGCATATCATCTCGAAAATATAATTTTTCAGACCGATCTATTCATGAACTTTTGTTTATTGTGAGATTGCTTCGCTAACGCTCGCAATGACAAGGGGTAGTGTCATTGCGAGGAGCGAAGC
>JAVCDC010000006.1 GCA_030765135.1 Candidatus Tritonobacter lacicola
CCTTATTCGTTCCTGTTTAACCTGTAAGAGATACGAGTAATTGCTTTTTCACCCCCACCTAACCTCCCCCATCAAGGGGGAGGAATTCGTATATAATGGCAAAATGCCGAACCTTTTGAACGATACTAACTTATTAAATAGCCGTTTTTCCGTGCCTTCAGCGGTTTCCATTCCTCCTTCGATGGACGGGAAAACGGTGGCAGCATCAGGACCGGAACTTCTCGCCCCAGTTCACGCGCCCCGTAAGCTGCATGACAATGAACAATGTCACGATGCAGCAAACAGTGATAGAGAGGCCCGTGAACCCCTCGAGGAAGAAGGCATACGAGAAGAGGACGAGGTAGACGAACTGCGATATGCCGGTCGTGAAGAAGGCGAAACCCGGCCCCACGACAAGGCGCATGTAGGAGATTACGAGAAAAATAGAGACCACGGAGCTTATCGCGAAAGCTCTATGGATCGATACGTGGTCAACAAGATAGGCCATCAGCAGGTGGAAGCTGAAAAAGGCGCCGGCCAGGAAGAAGTAGTTCATGGGGTGAATGTCTATCCTCTTCACGGCCGTGATAATGAAAAGGAGAAAAAAGAAGAGGAAAAGGGATACGGGAGCGAAGAAGCTGACCCTGCTCACGAACGGTCCCGGGTTAAGCTTGCGGGGCATCTCCAGGCCGATCTGGACACCGGAGAGGAGATTAGTGTACTCCCACGTCAGCTCCCAGCCCCCCTTCGTCTCCTCCTTGGAGGTAGGCGAAATGCTCTTCTCGGGGAAGTCGATCTTCTCGAAATCCGTATTTATCGTGAGTGCGAAGTCCTTGACCCGGCTTACTTCCGGACCGAAGACGTACCACCACTCGTCCAGCCCCCGCGACACGTAGCTTATCTCGATGTCTGCGGCCTCTCCCCTTCCAAGTTTGAGTTTCTTCACTATGACCCCTTCCCTGACCTCATAGTCCTCTATCCCCTCACCGTCAATAACGAGCATGAAGTTGTCATAGATCCCGTCCTTCGCAGGAAAAGAATATTTGAAGATAATATCCCGCCTTCTCTTCGTGGAATTCAGCACGCGGTACTTTCCGGAAAAGGCGACGCGGTATGTGGAGTACCATAGAAGGCCCTTTTTACGATGCTCGAGGTCGAGGCCCACCGTGATATCGCTTTTATCGAGAGGGAGGAAATGCCGGCCGGGGTCTTCGCCCTTGTTTTTCGCGTCGTATGAGACCGTCGGAGCCTTCTGTCTCTGGGCGTTCCCCCACAGCCGGCCCACGGCCCTTTTCAGCTTAGTGTCCTGCTCGTGCGTCCTGACAACAACAGTAGTCCCGAGAACGACCCATGCCACCGTGCTGCATATAAAGATAAAGATGATAGCCAGCAGGCTTTTACCCATCGTCATGATTTCCTCCTGAGAGAAAGATTATAGTATCAACATTATATCATCCTATTTACCTGCCACAAAGGCACGAAGGCACTAAGAAAAAAGAATATGGAAATATGGAAATAAGGTAAAATTGTAATATGGCTTATCACTCCGTAATGAAATATTCACATGCAGTTCTAGCGGCCTTACTCATTGCCGTTTTGTTCCCCGCAACCGGGATAGCCCATGAATTTGATCAGAGGGCTAAGAAGATGGGCCTCGAGGGCATCGCCTGGGACGGCACGTTCACCGTCTATGCCACGGACGATGAGCTCGCCGAGGCGACCCTGGCGAGCATTAAGAAAGCTTACTCCGGAATGCTCGAGCAGCTGAACCAAAGGCTCCTCGGGAAGAAGTGTCTCGTCTTCGTCTGGAAAGACCGCTTTAAATTCATCCTTCAGGCAAGCACGCTCGCCGGCTCCAACAATATCAGTCACATGGGCGGGTTCGTTATCAGGGACAGGTGGAAGGACTACCATGCCCTCTGCACGTTCGAGAGCTCTCACCTCCATGACAGGGTGCTCCCCCATGAGCTTGCCCACCTCGTCCTTCCGATTTTTCTCAACCCGGGCAAAAAAGTCTCTATTCCACTCTGGTTCAACGAGGGCTACGCACAATACCAGGAAAAGGATTCCTTCAAGGAAGCCGTCTGCACGGTCAATGCTGCGATGAAGCAGAAAAAGCTCTTTAAAATAGGGCAACTTCCGAGAAGAAATTACCCGGCATCGTACGAGAAAAACCAGATATTTTACGACCAGTCCGAGATACTGGTGAAGCTTCTCATCGAGAGACAGAATGAGCCGGGAGACTTTTTCAAATTAGCCCGCGCCCTGGTGCATTCTAACAAGGGCTTTACCTCGATTCTGGGCTCCTACTATCCGCAGTGGAAAGACTCCGCCGCTTTGGAAGATGACTTCCGGGACTACATAACGCAGGAAGCGCGCCGCCTCCAAACCGACGGCTACCGGTCGGCCTATCTGAAGCTGCAGGCAGCAAAAAGACTGCAGCATGAAGGCGATGAAGAGAAAGCATTGCACGGGTACGCCCAGGCCCTTTCGGACTTCGTGCTGATTGCGGAGAATTTCCGGAATTTCAATCCGAAGGCGATCCAAAAACAGATAGAGGAGTGCCGTACTGGTCTGGCGAAAGTTTCCGGCAGGAAGGAGGGCATCAAAATTGAGATTGGTGCTTCAAAGGAGGCCGTCGCAGCATCGCTGGGTCACCCTCAAAGGACAGAGGAGGGAAAGCTCCTCTATCCGGGATTGGAACTGAGCTTTAATAAAAAAGGGTGTCTTTGCTCGGTCGAGATGAAAGCGCCTTGCGCAGAGATGCTTAACGGTGTGAGTATCGGTGACCCCTTCACCCGTGTCGAGATGATATACGGTATTAAATCGCCTAAGACCAAGTTTGCCATGGCGCAAATACTAGTAGAAAAAGAGAAGCTTATATCACTAAAGAAGCTGGAACCGGGAAGCTATCCGATAATTTACAAGGGGAAATTCCTGGGCCAGGTAATTAAGCTCGAGGGGAACGATGAGCTCTATTTCATCCGCCCCATGGGGGGAGTGCGATCGCTTGAAAAAATTACGTTGAGTGACGACGCCGTCGGGAAACTGGAAATAATAGACCTTGAGGAAGTGAAGTCGGTCCCGGAGAAAGTTCCCGCCTCAGAGGCACCCGCAGGTTCCGAAGGAACCGGCGGGAAAAAGCAGCACAACTTCAATATCGGCGATCCCAAGTCGAAGTTTATCAGGTACCTCGGCGAACCGATTGACAGCGGGGACAGGCTTATTGTGGAGGAAAAGAAAGTGTGGAAAACAGGATTAGTAAAAAAGCAAGCGCTCACTGATAAGTATCATATGCAGTATCTTATCTACGACGGCCTGTACGTCCTGTTGGCTGCGAACAGCGCCCTTGGAATCGTGGCCTCGGAGCCCTTCGAGGGCAAGGTGAGCGGTATTGCTATCGGAGACAGCAAGAAAAGAGTCCGAAGTATCCTGGGCTACCGCTACTACAGTGCAAAAAAGGTCATCAGGCACAGCTTCCAATATGAGAATATGAAGGTCACCCAAATCAAATCATACCGCTCTAAGTATAGAGGCAAAAAATTTAGTTTCTAAGATGCCGCTCCAGGTTATTCGTCAACCGTGGGCCTGGCGCGCATCATCTTCTTGATGGAGCGCTTCTTTTTTTCGACCAGCATTTTTTCCTTGGCTCGCCTCGAGCGACGCCTCTTCTGGCGGCGGATCTTCGCCCGCCTCTGCTCCTCCGCGCTCCTCTTCTTGAAGATTATCCGCTCTATCTTGTCGGCGAGGAGCCTCCTCGCAAGGAAGCGGTTCAGCGCCTGGGAGCGCTCACGCTGCATCTTCACCTCGACGCCGGTGGGAAGGTGCTTGAGATAGACGCAGGTCGAGGTCTTGTTGACCTTCTGCCCTCCCCTGCCGCTGGAGCGGACAAATTTTTCGAGGATGTCCTCCTCCCTGATACCCAGCTTCCGCATTTTCTCGAGGAGGTCCTCTCTTTTCTTATTCGTGACCGGGAAATTCATGGCCCCGTTATTCTACCATCAAATGTATTGACTGTTATGACGATTAAATAAGCGGGCTCTCTTCCCTGCTATTTTGGTATGTATAGATCCGTTTACCAGTGGCAAACAGAAAATAAATATCTGCCACCAAGGCACGAAGACACCAAGGAGAGAGGGTTATTATTGTAGAGCGTTTTTTACTTTGTGTCTTGGTGCCTTTGTGGCCACTGGTTGGTTTCGCTGGCGCACCAATAAATTCTATTTTACCCACACTACACGGAAGAGTACCGGCGGAAGTAAGACGCAGAACGCGATACGCAGTACGAATTATTTGACGCCCATCTCCTTCTTCAGCAGCTTGATCTTCTCGGAGTTCCGTATCGCCTCAAGTCCTTCAGGAGTGGTCTCACCGAACAGTTCAGCCGCCCTGTCGTAATGCTTGATGGAGTCGTCAAGCTTCTTTATCATGAAATACATGCCGGCTATCTCCCAGTGGGCCTCGGGATCGTCCGGATTCGCTTTGAGGGCTCCGCGGTATTCAGAGACGGCCATATCGATCATGTCTTTCTTGAGGTAGATCCTTCCCAGATTGAAGTGAGCTCTCGCGTAGTCGGGTTCGTTCTGGATGGCCTTTTTCAGCACCCTGACGGCATCATCATCCTTGTCCATGGATTCATAACACGCGGCTGTGTTCACGTAAGCAATGCCGCAATTCGGATCGATTGACAGGGCCTTCTCGTACTCTGCTATGGCCTCCTCGTATTTCTTTGCTCCCGCGAGCTCATTTCCAGCGGCAAGGTGCTGCTCAATCTCGCTTGGCTTTTTCTCAAGGGCCGCCGGCTTCTTCTCGCCGCTTTCAGGTATTTTAACAGTCTTTGATGGCTGGTCCCCCTTTTCCTTCCGCAGCGCCGCCTCGCACTCCCGGATCTTCGACTCGACAAGCAGCCGGTTCCAGTCCGGGTGGGCTTTCTGAAGCTCCCTCAGCTTCTCCAGAGCCTCGTCCCACTTCACGGCGGCCTTTTCGCTGTCCTGCGCCGCCTGCGCCATCTCGCCCTCCAGAAGGCTCTTGTAGGAGGCCTTGTACATCTCCTTGGGCCCGTCTTCAGCCGCCACGCGGCTACACGTATATATGGCGAATAATACGATCCCGGCTATAGATATTGCTGTTTGTAGTCTTTTGCCCATCTGTCTCTCCTCCTTCTCCATCTCCTGAACTTCGGCCCGCTGACCGAACGGCCCTTATATATTAACATCCTTGACCTGTCCCTGTAACCTCGACCCTCCTGCCCCTTGAGATTGTACCTGCGGAGCTCAGTTATCTGCTTTCTAATGCTCTTGCCCATCGGCGTATCCCGGCCTACCTGGGTTGCGGCCCTATTCATGTAGTTGGTCGCATTTACGAAGTTCAGCAGGGAGCAATAAGTACTTCCTATGTTGTAATTGACAACAGGGTTGTCGGGCTCGAGCATCAGCGCTTTTTTAAAGGCCGCGAGGGCAAACTTGTGCTGCTTCTGCCGGTTGTAGACCATGCCCAGGCTGATATAGGCATCGACATGCTCCGGGTCGAACTCAATGGCCCTTTTCAACGCCACGACAGCCTGTGGGTTCGCCTGGCTGGCCCTTCGAGCCGTACTGGCTCCCGTTTTGAGCTTGCTCGTCGCGAAGTAAGCGGCGCCGAGGTTATAGTGTCCCTGGGCGGACGAAGGATCCATCCTGATTGCAGTCCTATATTCGGCAATAGCCCTTTCGTAATCCCCCTGGGCTTCGTAAGAATTACCGAGCTTTATCCTTGTCTCCGCGTCTTCGCTCTCAAGATCAATAGCCCGCTTCAGCTCTTTCTCCGCCGAGCTGACTTTCCCGTGGTTGAAGTGGAAATCCGCCATCTCAACATGCGGTCGTGGTTTATTCGGATTTTTTTCAATATTGCCCTGGAGCCGGGCACGCTCCTTCTTGTAAACCCGCTCCTGCTCCTCAATAGAGGTCTCCAGTTGTTCAACCAGCCGATCGTAATGCTCTATCTTTGAATCGACGGTGGCGGCATTCCAGTCTGGTTTCACCGCCCGGATATTTTTCAATACCATGAGCGCCTTGTAATAGTTGTTAAGGGCGAAGCGTTGCTCGCCCGCCTTTGTAGCCCGCCGCGCGGCCTGGTGGAGGCTCATAACCTTGCCGTACATCAGCGCGCATAACTCGCCCGGCTCTTCCGGGGGTTTTTCCTGCTTCTCGAATATCGTGCCGTCGAAGACCGAGTCCAGGAAGAGCATCGGGATGATTATGATGAGGGCCACGCCTGTCATATTTTATCCTCCGGGGGGGCCATCACAGTGACCGCCCCGGGTTTGATCCTGAAGTCCATAGGGAGAACACCGGTAAGGTCGCCGTCGGCCTGTACGAGCACCTCCCTGCTTCCGGGCGGGCTGACGGTGACTTCCCGGGCTTTGTAGAATTTGATGCCATCGGTATCCTCTATTTTTCCCTTGAGGAGATTGATAGCACCCTCGAGGATGCTGTACTTGCTGTTCTTTTCGAGGACCAGAACGTCGAGGTGTCCGTCCACTATGCTGGCATCCGGACCTATGTAGTATCTTCCCCCGTAGCGGCCCGAGTTGCAAATTATGACGAGGCACCCCTCCGTCCGGCGGTCCCCATCGAGCTGAACGGACATTGTAAACGTCTTGTAGTTCAGCCATGTGAGCCAGGCCATCAGGTGATATGCGGCTATTCCAAGGTGCTTTTTGACTCTCCCGCGAACCCGGTGGGCAGTCCGCGCATCGAAACCTGCGCCCGCCATTGTGGCAAAGTACCTGTCCCCGGCAATCCCCAGGTCGATCGGCAGCCTTGTTCCCCCGATGATCACGTCGCAGGCACGGTCGGCGTCCTGCGGTATCCCGATTTCCTGGAGGAGCGTATTTGCCGTTCCAAGCGGAACGAGCCCGAGGCATGTTTGCGTTCCATGGAGGGCATTGATGCACTCGTTGATCGTGCCGTCCCCGCCCGCCGGGATGACAATATCGTAGCCTTCCCGTGCGGCCCTGGCGGCCTCCTCGCCGGCGTCGCCTCTTTTCCCTGTAACAAATTCATCGAGCACGAAACCGGCGCTTCCCAGCTTCTCTTTGATCAGCGGGAGCTTGCGCCTTCTTCTCCAATTGCCGGCAACGGGGTTTATAATCAGCTTGGCACGCATTTTATTCCATGATATTGGTTCAATATAAACTTAAGTATATATTAAACCGATATTAGCATAAATTATCGGGGAAATAAGGTCAATATATGCGCCCCGTAGACTCTGAGACACAAAGCCGCCAGGTAAGTTTAAAAGTGACAGGATACCTGAACCACTTATTTTAACGTTGACTGCAGGGACCCTATGGTATAATTTCGTCGCGTCTTTCAAGAAAGGAAGATAATTATATGGCTAAAGTATGCTATTTCTGCGGCAAGAAGCCTGTTGCCGGGCGCAGTATCGCAAGACGGGGACTTGCCAAGAAGAAGGGCGGCGTCGGGCGCCGGATAACGGGTGTGTCCAAGAGACGATTTCTCCCGAACCTTCAAACGGTGCGGGCCGTTGTCGATGGGACCCCCCGGAGAATCAAGGTCTGCGCCAAGTGCATCAAGGCGGGCAAGCTGGTCAAGCCCTAGCTTTCTCACCCCTGCGCCACAGCAGCAGCAGCGGGCTGGCGACGTAGATCGAGGAGTAGGTTCCCACTATTACACCTATCATAAGGGCAAAGGCAAAGTCGTTTATCACTTCCCCGCCGAGCAGGTAGAGACAGACGACAACCGCGAGCGTCGTGAGGGACGTCAGGATTGTCCTGGAAAGCGTCTGGTTGATACTGGTATTGATGACCGTCCTGAAATCGGACCCCTTCATCAGCTTGAGGTCCTCCCGTATTCTCACGAATATCACGATGGTATCGTTGAGTGAGTAGCCGACGATCATGAGCAGTGCCGCGACTATCGGGAGGTTTATCTCCCTCCCCGTGATGGCAAAGATACCCACCGTAATCAGTACATCGTGAGCAAGGGCTACGACGGCGGCGAGCCCGTACTCGATGTGCCTGAATCGCCACCAGATATAGGCAATGACGCACATAAGCGCCGCGACGATCGCCTGGATCGCCTTTATTCTCAGGGCCTTACCGGCCGTGGGGCCGACCTGCTCGCTCCGCATTATCTCGAACGACTTCTCCCCTCCCGAGACGCTGCGCAGAGCTTCCAGGACATCCTTTTCGCTTCCCGTGTCCGCCCTGATTAAGACATCCTCCTCCGTGCCCAGATGCTGGATCTGCGCCTTCCCCAGGCCGAACCGCTTGAGGCTGGACCGTATGGATTCGAGGGACACCGGCTGCGCGAAGCGGACCTGCTCGAGTATCCCCCCATTGAAGTCTATTCCGAGGTTTTCCTTCCCGTTCCTGACAAAGGTCGCCATGCCCACGACGATGAGAACTACCGAGACCGTGTAGGCCAGCTTTCTCTTTCCGAGGAAGTCGAAGTTCGGCTTGGTCAGGATATGCCGCATCTTCAGCGTCGTGATTTTCCCCCTTGCCACGAGAAGGTCGAAGATGGTTCTCGTTACGAAGAGGGCCGTGAACATGGACCCGCAGATACCGAGCATAAGGGTAATGGCAAATCCCCTGATCGGCCCCGTCCCTATGATGTAGAGGATCAGGGCAGTGATGAACGTGGTGACGTTGGCGTCGATAATCGTCATCAACGCTTTCTTGTAGCCGTTGGCTATCGCCGTCCTGATTTTTTTGCCCTGCGCGAGCTCCTCCCTTATCCGCTCGTATATCAGGACGTTTGCGTCCACGGACATGCCTATGGTGAGGATGATTCCCGCTATGCCCGGAAGAGTCAGCGTCGCGTTGAGCGCCCGCAGGGCGCCCAGCACTATGAGGATGTTGAGACAGAGGGCGAAGTCGGCAATTACGCCGGCGCGACGGTAATAAAAAACGATGAATACCAATACGCAGACGAGACCCAGAATTGCGGACTGAATACCCCTCCTCACGGAGTCCCTTCCCAGTGCCGGGCCGACGGTCCTGTTCTCTGCGATCTTTACCGGCGCGGGCAGTGCGCCCGTCTCCAGTGTGATCTTGAGGTCGTTCGCCTCCTTGAGCGTGAAGTTGCCCGTGATAACCGAGGTTGCACCCGAGAGCCTCTCCCTGACGAAGGGGGCGGAGTTGACGACATCGTCGAGGACTATGGCAAGCCTCGTTGTCTGCGGGTTCTCCCGCCTCTTGAGCTTCTTAACGGCATCGATCGACAGGATCCTGAGCTTCTTCTGGCCCACCGTGTCGAGCTTGAGGTTGATGACGGGCCTCATCATCTGGTCCCTGTCCACCCACGCGGCCTGGAGGTTTATTCCCTTTATCGAAGGCTCCCTGTCGAGGAGCCAGAGGTATTTGAACTTTCCGACATCCTCCTGCACCTCCCACATGCTCCAGTAGAAGGCGTACTTCTTCGGGATGAGCTCCCGGACCTCGGGATCCGCGAGCATCTCCTCCACGATGGGAATCTTCTCTTTCTTTACGAGGAGCGCCGTATAGGGGACGTTTTCCTGGGTAACCTGATCCTTGGTAATGATATACGGGGATATTTCGCGGACGGTGTCGATGCGGCGGATGATGTTTTTCATGTCCCTGGAGGGGGCGACCAGCTTGAACTCCAGGAGGGCCGTTTTTCCGATCATATCCAGGGCCTCTTCCGGGTCCTGGATATCCGGCAGCGAGACTATGATCTTGTTGAGCCCCTGCTGCTGTATCTGCGGCTCCGTCAGACCGCGCGCGTCGACCCGGTTCCGAATAATTATAAGGGCCTGGTCGATAGCGTTCCTCGCGATGTTCTTCCTGACCTCGTCGCCCAGCGTTATCTCGATGGCAGGCGGGTTATCCGCGACCTTGATCAAATCCTTCCGTACTCCCCCCTTCGTGATATTCTTGAAAGCCGCGTCCCTTTCATCCAGCGATTCGAATGTTATGAGGCTCGCGTTACTGTCGAGAAGGGCGACATCGATAAAGGGAAGTTTTTTATCCTCCAGGTCCTTTGAGTATGTCCTCATGTTCTCGATGGCGGTGGTCCTTATGGCTTTGTCCATGTCCACCTCGAGCACAACGTACATACCCCCTTTGAGGTCCAGGCCGAGGTTCAGGACCTGGCTCTTGTTGCCCGTGATGGACTTCCCGGCCTTGTATATCAGCCTCTCCAGGAAGGGCCTGTCGACAATCTCGGCGTCCATCTTTTTCCACTTCTCGGAGAGCTCTTCCTGGATCTCCTTGGTAAGGGAGGCCCATCTCGCCGTCGGATAGAGATAGAGGGTGAATATAGCGATAACAGCCGCAATGACCCAGACCTTGAGGCGGAGTTCCTTTTTTAAAGCCTTGCCTGTCTTGATTTTCGCCCGTCCGGGACGCTGTATTGTTCGCTTCTTCATTTTTTCACCTTTCATCGACTGCTTACCCTTATCCAGCTCAGATTATCCATGGATGAAGAATATTAACCGCTGATTATGCGGATTATACGGATTATCTTTCAGTTGAAGATTAACGGGGATAGGCAATTCACTAATAAAAATCAACCTAATTTTAAATCAGCTTAATCAGTTAAATCCGCGGGTTAAAAATCTTCTTTCGTTAAAGCAGTTTTGCGCCGTTTATTATCATGGCGAGCTTGCACTTGAGGAAAGCGGCGGACCTCTGGCTTATCACCATCCTTGACATGAATATCTCGAAGTACTCCATGACCTGGGATAACTCCGTATCTATTGACAGCTCATAGGTAATGACCTTCTTGCCGGCATCGATGTGTATGATCGACCGGTCGACGGAGTAGTTTACCCTGTCGTGCTTGTCAAATTCAATGACCCGGCGGCCCCTGACGCGCCCCCTGTGAACGTCTATCTTGTCAGCCAGGATGAGCGCAGCGGATGTGGCGCTTATGGGGCTGCCGTTCTCCTCCTGGTGGTTCCCGATCGCTCCCATTACCTGGAATAACTCCTCTTCGCACATCCCGAGCCTTTTCAGTAGATCCTGCGCCATCAGGGCTCCCGTCAGGGCGTGGTTCTCCCTGTTGATCAGGTTGCCTATGTCGTGGAGGTACCCCGCTATCGCCGCCAGCTCGGCGATCCTCTCTTCATGCCCCAGGTCGGCCAGGATACGGCGCGCCCCGCTGGCGGTCATCTTGGCGTGCCGCCTGCCGTGCTCCGTGTAGCCGAGGGCGCCCATGGCTGAATCTGTCGCATCGAGGAGAGACTGGACCGTGGGGTCTTCTATAACCGTCTTGAGGATAACTCGATCAGGAGGACTTTGACTCATTTTTATCAAGAACCCGGGATATATTGTTGCGGAGAATCTCTATTTTAACGTTGTCGGCCACTTTGACCATAACCGTGTCTTCTTTGACCCCTGCGATAATCCCGATGATACCGCTGGAGGTGACGACCTTGTCGCCCCTCTTCAGGTTGCTCACCATCGCCTGTACCTCTTTCTTCTTCTTCTGCTCGGGCCGCATGATGAGAAAGTAGAAGATGACGATGATAATGGCGAACATCGGGAGGTAAGAACCGATACCGCCCCCCTCTCCCCCGCCGCCCGGAGGTTGTCCCATGGCGAATATTATAAAATCCATCTGCAGTCTCCTTCTTGTAAATTGGCTCGCTTAGCTCTCGAATTTATCAGATGAGAAGCGAATTGATTTATAACTACTCCCGCGCTGCTGTCAGTGAACTATCCTTATATTGTGCGTGCACTTTTCTCCTGAAGCTCTCAAACTCACCCGAGGAGATCGCTCTCCTGGCCTCCGTGATGAGGCTCATATAGTAATGCAGGTTGTGGAATGACACAAGCCTCAAGGCCAGGATTTCACCCGTGTTGAAGAGGTGCCTTATGTAGGCCCTCGAGTAGTTCCTGCACACGTAGCAGGAGCATCCTGGATCTATCGGCCTCATATCCTCCCGGTAGGCGCTGTTCTTGACCACGACCTTCCCCGATAAAGTAAAAGCCGTTCCCGTCCGCCCGCACTTTGTCGGAATGATGCAGTCGAACATATCAACGCCGAGGGCGATGGCGTCCATCATTTCGTCGGGCTTCCCGAACCCCATGAAGTAACGCGGCCTGTCTTCCGGGAGAAGGGATGCGGTGAGATCCGTGATCTCCCATGTAAGGTCCCTGGGCTCCCCCACGCTCAACCCGCCTATCGCGTAGCCGTCGAAGCCGATATCGACAAGCTCTTCCGCGCATCTACGCCGCAGGTCCCTGAAGGTGCCTCCCTGGACGATACCGAAGAGCATCTGGTCCCTGTTGTCGTGGAGCCTCTTGCAGTGAAGGGCCCATTTCAGCGTGAGATCGGTCGAGCGGCGCGCGTAGTCGAGCTCGCATGGATACGGCCCGCACTCGTCGAAAACCATCATGATGTCCGAGCCGAAGGCCTGCTGGTAGGCCATCGCCTCCCCGGGGCCTATGAAGTGAGGGGAGCCGTCGATATGCGACCGGAAGGCGACGCCTTCTTCCGTGATCTTTCTAAGACGGGAGAGGCTGAAAACCTGGTAACCGCCGCTGTCCGTAAGGATGGGCCCGTCCCAGTGCATGAACTCGTGGAGCCCGCCGGCAAGCCGGATGATATCTATCCCGGGGCGGAGGGAGAGGTGGTAGGTGTTGCCGAGGATTATTTCGGCCCCGACCTCTTTGAGCTCCTCCGGGGTAAGGGTCTTGACCGTCCCCTGCGTCCCCACCGGCATGAAGACGGGCGTCTCGATGACGCCGTGGGGAGTCTCCAGCCTCCCCCTACGTGCGCGGGTCGTTTTGTCTTTTACAAGTACCTCGAAGCTCATGTCACCAGTCCCGTTAATCTTGTTTTTGGAGTGATTATACCTTAGTGGATAGGCCTGTACCTATTTCTTACCACGGAGGACACGGAGAACACGGAGTGTATTGGATAATAAGAGCGGCAATTTACTATAAATTTCTCCGTGCTCTCCGTGTCCTCTGTGGTTTTATCCAGATACTTGCAGGGAGAGCCTAGTCGTTCAACACCAGCATGGCGTCGCCGTAGCTGTAGAAACGGTAGCCCTCTTTTTTCGCTATTTCATAAAGCTCCAGTATCTTCTCCCTGCCCACAAGCGCCGCCAGCATCAAGATCAGCGTCGATCCCGGGAGGTGGAAGTTGGTCAGAAGGTTCTCTGCGATTCTGAACGGGTACGGCGGGTAGATGAACAGGGAAGTCGATCCCTCTCCTGCCTCGATTGTACCGTCCCGGAGGGCGACGGACTCGAGGGCCCTGACAGCCGTTGTCCCCACTACAAGGACCCTGCTCCCTCCGCTTCGAGCCCCGTTGATTTTATTCGCCGCATCAGTCGGAATGTCGTAAGTCTCCTTGTCCATCCTGTGGTCTTCCACGTACTCCGCCTTAACGGGCCTGAACGTCCCGATGCCCACGTGGAGCGTGATTTCGACCGTCCTCACACCCTTTCCGGTTAGAGAATCGAGGATATCCCTGCTGAAATGGAGGCCCGCCGTGGGGGCGGCTATGGCCCCCCTCTTCCTGGCATAGACCGTCTGGTAGCGGTCGATATCGAATTTTCTAAGCCTCAAGGCCTCCTCGCTCTTCCTCTTGATATATGGAGGCAAAGGAGCTAAACCACTTTCTTCAATAAGTGCATCTAATACACTATCGTTCAAGAAGTTAATAGTGTATATGCCATTGTGTGCGGATTCGACGGTGGCACGTATGCCCCGGGGGAATTCCAACTCTGTAGAGGCGCGCACCCTGGCACCGGGCTTGCAGAGGGCCTCCCATCTGCCGGGGCCTGTTTCCTTCAGGAGGAGCAGCTCCACCTTCCCACCGCTTCCAGCCTTCCTCCCCATAAGCCGGGCGGGGATGACCTTCGTGTTGTTGAGCACCACGACATCCCCCTTTTGCAGATACTGGAGAATATCACTGAAAGTCCGGTGCTCGATATTTTCCTGCCTCCTGTGATATACGAGGAGCTTCGACTCCTCCCTCTTCTCCGCGGGGAACTGGGCTATCATCTCCGCCGGAAGGTCATAGTCGAAAAGATCAGTCTTGAGCTTCTGAGTCATCATCTTTCTAAAAAACAAAAAATAACCACGGATTAAACGGATTTAACAGATTTCAAAAAACAAAAAAATCGTCCACGAATTTCACTAATTTTCACGAATTAGAGAAAGAGTATATTTTTTTCTCCGCGGCCCTCGTAATATTCTTGGTTCTAACTCATTTCCTATCGGCATTTACTACTATATATTTCCTGCGAATCTTATAGGCAGCACAAGCGATTCCCAAACCCCCTGGTGCCGCGTTTATGAACATATCCTGGTGGGTTCCCGTTAATATCCCGAAAATAGGAACAAGAAGTGCCAAACAAACAGAACCTATTCCAAAGAATAAGAAACAAAGCCTGCAAAATGAATCTAATAGTTTCTTTGAGCAAGCAGGATTTTTCGTCTGAATGCCGATTACGAACACGCCTAATCCATACCCCACCGGGAATAAAAGCAGCGATAGCAGTCCTCCTATAGCGCTCAACATTACTGAATGCTCACTATAAATTGAACAATAGACGGGTGGTACTACGCAAGCGGCAACGACGAGACAGATAACGAGGTGGCGATATTTATTCAATGGCTTGTCCATGATCTTATAATCCGTTTAATCCGTATAATCTGCGGTTTAATTTCAGTATTTTTTTCATCCTTTGCATCTCTGCGGTTATATTATTTGAATTTGTGAAAATTAGTGAAATTCGTGGACACTTGTTTTTATCTTTGGAAAAACAGGTGGATAACGGTGAGTATTGCGCTGATGAGGATGCAGGTGGTTACGGGGACGTAGAAGGAGAAATTTTTCTTCTGATAATCATGTCAATCCTGTTAATCCTGTCTAATTTTCTTTAGTACAAAGGGTTAAAACAATTCGGACTGGTTCGCAGGCGGCGCCTTCTTACCGAAGAGCTCGTAGCATAGCGGCGTGGCCTTCCTCCCGCTCGGCGTGCGTTTGATGAAGCCTTGCTGAATAAGGTATGGTTCGTAGACCTCCTCAATGGTATCCCGCTCCTCGCCGACGGCCGTCGCCAGAGTGTTGACGCCCACAGGCCCCCCGCTGAACTTCTCCACTATCGTCCTCAGTATCCGCTTGTCCATCTCGTCCAGGCCCCGCTCATCGACGTCGAGCATGGAGAGGGCCGCGTCGGCAACCTCAACCGTTATTTTGTTATCGGCTTTAACCTGCGCGTAGTCCCGCACACGTTTGAGGAGGCAGTTCGCTATCCTGGGCGTCCCCCTGCTCCTTCCGGCGATCTCGCCGGCCCCCGCCTCGTCGATAACCGCGCCGAGGATGGCCGCCGATCTGAGCGTGATCTGCTTGAGGTCCTCCGGCGAGTAATAATCCAGCCGCTCGCTCATGCCGAAGCGCGACCTGAGGGGAGAGGTGAGGAGGCCGCTCCGGGTCGTCGCGCCGATGAGGGTGAATTGCGGCAGATCCAGCCGGATCGACCTGGCGTTCGGCCCCTGGTCGATGATGATATCCAGCTTGAAATCCTCCATCGCGGGATAGAGATACTCCTCGACGACGTGGTTCAGGCGGTGAATCTCGTCGATAAAGAGCACGTCTCCCGTCTCGAGATTGGTGAGGAGCCCCGCCAGGTCTCCGGGCCTCTCGAGCACCGGGCCGGACGTCGACTTGATACTGGAGCCCATAGCGCCGGCTATGATATACGCCAGGGTGGTTTTGCCGAGGCCGGGAGGCCCGAAGAAGAGGGCGTGATCGAGGGACTCGTTTCGCTCCAGGGCGGCCTGGATAAATATCTTCAGGCGCTCCTTTACCTTGTCCTGGCCCACGAAGTCTTCGAAGGTCTTCGGCCGGAGCGTCCTGTCGAGGGGCGTCTCCTTCTCGTGAAGCGTATCAGTGATAAACCGTTCAGTCACTCTTAACTCGTCCTTTTCCAGGGCGCAATTTCCCAAACGATAGCTCAATAAGTAATAATAACCAAGATACAAGATACAATAACCAAACAAATCCCAATATTCAAACTCCAATACCCAAACAGTTTGGTTATTGATTATTTGGTCATTGGTAATTATTTGTATCTTGTTTCTTGTATCTTGTATCTTCTTTGCATCTTGTTTCTTGGTGTTTGATTATTTCACGTCCATTTAGACGTGCTTGAGCGCTTTACGGATAAGCTCCCTGACGTCGAGTTCCCCGCCGGATGCTTTAAGGGCCTCCGTGATGGCTTTGTATGCAGCTTTTCGTTTATACCCCAGGGAGATCAAGGCCAGCATGGCGTCGTTCGCCCGCCGCCCCTCCTCGTCGGTCTCGCGACCCCCTGCTGCCGCGAGAGTGACGCCCGCCTTCCCGAACTTGTCGCGGAGCTCCACGATCAATCTTTCAGCCGTCTTCTTGCCGACCCCCGGTATTGTGCGCAGGACCTCCGTCGATCCCTCGATCAGCGCCGATTTGAAACCCTCCGTGCTTATTCCGCTCAGGATCGCCAGGGCCATCTTGGGGCCTGCTCCCGAGACGCCTATGATGGTGCGGAAGACCTCCCTCTCCTCATCCGTCCGGAATCCGTAAAGGGTGTGGGAATCCTCTTTTACGTGCAGGTGCGTGAGAAGGGTCACATTTTCCCCGGCCTCGGGCAGCTTCTCGAAAGTGCTGAGGGGAATGTTGACGCGGTAGCCTATCCCTCCCGCCTCGACGACCACCTCGGTCGGCTTCACCCTCACCAGCTTTCCCTTAACGAACGATATCACCGGGGCGTCCTCTTTTTCGTGAATATGTGGCAAAGGGCGATCGCTATGGCGTCGGACGCGTCTGCCGGCTTGGGAACCTCATCGAGCTTCAAGATTTGTTTGACCATGTGTTGAACCTGGGACTTGTGCGCCGTCCCCACGCCCGTGACTGCCTGTTTAACCCTCTTCGGCGCGTACTCGCTAACCTTGAGCCCCGAGCGTCCCGCGGCGAGCATGGCAACGGAACGCGCCTCGCCCAGTTTGATCGCCGAACTGGCGTTCTTGCAGAAAAAGATGGACTCCACGGCCGCCTCCCCGGGAGCGTATTTCCCGATAATCACTTTTACCTCCTCGTAGATTTTGATGTACCTTTCCAAAAGGGTCGCGTGCGGATCGGCCCTTATCACGCCGAAGGCGACCAGCTTGAGGTTATCTCCTTCTCCTTCGATAATGCCGTATCCCGTAACGCGGCTCCCGGGATCGATTCCAATTACTCGCATGGAGTTCTACTGTTCCCGGCTCAGACGCTCCAGGATTTCATCGGGGATATCGAAGTTGGCATGGACATTCTGGACGTCGTCGAGCTCCTCGAGGGCGTTCACGAGAGAGAGAACGGAGGCCGCCTGCTGTTCGTCGAGCTTGACAGTATTTTTAGGAATCGACGTGATCGAGGCAACCTCCAGGACAACGCTGTTATCCTCCAACGCCTTCTTGACCGCTTCAAAGTCGGACGGAGCGGTGATAACCTCGTAGAAATCACCGTCCTCCGCCTTGATATCCTCCGCGCCGGCATCTATGGCGAGATCGAAGAGCTTCTCCTCATCAACCGCGGCCCTGGAAACGGAAATCAATCCCTTTTTTTCGAATATCCACGAGACGGAGCCCGCCCCCGCCAGGTGTCCGCCCTTCTTTGCCATCATCGTGCGGACCTCGGCAGCCGCCCTGTTTTTATTGTCGGTAAGTACCTCGACCAGGAGCGCGACGCCCGCCGGGGCGTAGCCCTCGTAGCGTGCCTCTTCGTATGTTACGCCGGGAAGCTCTCCCGTTCCCTTCTTAACGGCGCGGTCTATCCTGTCGTTGGGCATATTCAGGGACCGCGCGGTGTTAATGACCGTCCTCAATCGCGGGTTGGTGGCTGGATCGCCACCTCCCAGCCTGGTCGCCACCGTGATCTCCCTCGCGACCTTGCTGAATATCTTGCCGCGCTTCGCGTCGATCGCCGCCTTCTTGTGCTTTATACTATGCCACTTTGAATGCCCGCTCATGGCTTCCTCCGGAAGCGTGAAACGTGAAACGTGAAGCGTGAAGCGGATAAGGTGTGACGCGTCCGATAGAATAAGTACAGATGTTTATCACAATTGTTTTCACGTTACACGTCCCACGTCACACTTTACACGTCTTTAATCGTTTAACGTGTAAGGTGTAACGTTCGCGTTATCAGAAGTAGTATGCTTTTTGTTCTCTTTTTCCTTAAACTTTAAACCTTTAACCGTCTTTATCTTCCTCCGGCTTTGCCTGCGCGACGACCTTCTGGGCTATGTTCGATGGCGCCTCCTGGTAATGAGAGAACTCCATGCTGAAGTTCCCCCTTCCACCCGTCATGGAACGCAGCTCCTGGGAATATTTCAGAACCTCCGCCAGGGGTACCTGGGCCTTGATCTTCTGTATGTCGCCGGCGGGCTCCATGCCGAGGATATGCCCCCGCCGCCCGTTAAGGTCGCCCGTAACAGATCCCATGTATTCGCTTGGAACAGAGACCTCGAGCGTATAAATAGGCTCCAGGAGGACCGGCTTCGCAGCCTGGGAGGCTTCCTTGAAGCCCTGTCGCCCTGCTATCTGAAAAGCTATGTCCTTCGAGTCCACGGGATGGGTCTTGCCGTCGTAGACGGTGGCGATTACGTTCACGACAGGGAAGCCCGCAAGGGCGCCCTTCTGCATTGCGGCGAGATAGCCCTTCTTCACGCTCTGGACAAGCTGCGCGGGAATATGGCCTCCCACGACCTCGTCGACAAAGAGGAGCTTGCCTCCCCATGGGAGCTCGATAAGCTCTCTCTTGCCCTTTCCCCCGGCGTTCTCCGCGCCCTCGGTATAGGGCTGGACATGCATCCACACCTCGGCGAACTGGCCGGCTCCGCCTGTCTGCTTCTTGTGCCGGTACTTTGTTTCCCCCCTGGCCTTGATCGTCTCCTTGTAGGCAACCTTCGGCTCGCGGAGCTCGACCTCCACGTGGAAATTGTTCTTGAGCCTGGCCATGGCGACCTGGATCTGGACATCGCCGAGGCCCGACAATACATACTCCTTCGTCATCGGGTCCCTTCTAGCGGTGAGGGTCGGGTCCTCTTCCGTGAACTTGTGAAACGCCTCGGATATCTTGTCTTCGTCGCCGCGGGCTTTGGAGTACACGGCAAACGACGTTACGGGTTTCGGGAAGGAAACGGGATCGAACATCAAATTCTGCCCTGCCGCGCACAGCGTATCCCCGATGGAAGTATGCTTCAGCTTGGCAAGGGCTACTACGGAGCCGGGGCCGGCCTCGCCGAGGGTCTGTTGATTCTTTCCCATGATAATGTAGAGGTTCCCGATTCTCTCTTTGGCCTGCTTGCGGGTGTTATAGGCCTCCGAATCCGCAGTCAGTCTGCCTGAATAGACCCGCACATAATTAAGTTGTCCCACGTAGGGATCGGTCACTGTCTTAAAGACATATCCGGAGAAAGGCTCCCCGGCGTCGGGCTTTACCGTCTTGTCACCGGCCCGCACTTCCCCGATTTCACGGGGTGAGGGGATATAATTGACCAGGGCGTCGAGCAGTTCGGCAATGCCCACTTCCTTCTCGGCGCTCGTGCAGAATACGGGAACGATGCTGGCCCGGGCGACGGCAGTTTTCAGCCCGGATGAAATCTCCCCTGGATCGAGCTCGCCCGCGTCGAGATATTTCTCCAGGAGAGCGTCGTCGGTCTCCGCGGCCGCATCAACGATTTTTTCCCTGTAGCCGTCGACCGACTGCGCCGTTTCCGGCTCCAGCTTATCGACGCCGTCACCGGTTGCTATATCCGCCACGGCGGAAAATTCAGCCTCCTTGCCTACAGGGAGCTGAAGAGGAACACATTTGTTCCCGAAAGTGCTCACTATTGATTGAAGCGTCCGCGAAAAGCTGGAGTGCTCCTTATCGAGCTTATTGATTACTATTATCCTCGGCTTGTTTAAGGCGTCGAGCGTGGCCCACGCCTTCTGGGCCCCCACTTCGATCCCCGAGACGGCATCTATGACGAGTATGCCGGCATCGGCGACTTTCGCCGCCGCGAGCACCTCCCCGTAGAAATCCGCGTATCCCGGCGTGTCCGTTATGAATAAGGATGTCCCTTTCCACTCGCAGTGTAGGGGGGAGGATTTTATGGTTATCTTGCGGTTTTTTTCCTCTTCGTCCGCGTCGGCTATGCTGGTGCCCTGATCCACCCTGCCCAGTCGGGTCGTGGCGCCCGCCTTGTAGAGAAGCGTCTCAACCAGGCTTGTCTTTCCGCTCCCGCTGTGACCGAGTACAACGATGTTCCTAATCTGCTCTACGCTTTTCATTGCACCTCCGTATGTGGATTCAAAGATGGGATACTATCAAAGAATATGGAAATATGGAAGTATGGAAACATGGAAATATGCAACTAATTGAACCTGTAATACTTGCGGATTTTGTCGATTACCTGCCATTCACACTTCAGGCCCTCAGGAAAGACGACCAGGTCTCCCTTGCCGAACTCAACCTCTTCCTCTTCCGCTGTCACTTTTGCCTTTCCCTCAAGGATATAGCATGTCTCCGTGCTGTCGTACTCCCAGGGGAAGGTGCTGGGCTCGCACTCCCACGTCCCCCACTTCTTCACGTCCAGCTCCTCCAGCTTCTCCTTCGTCGGATGCTTATCGATCCTGATCTTTTTCAATTTTTTCCTCCCTTTGTTTTTACCACGAAGGCACGAAGAACACGAAGTTTGTTTTTATCTTGTTGCTGTTTCTGAGTGTCGCCTTTTGACTTGAAGAACAAAATACATGATTGAGGCCATGAGGGCTAAATATAAGTATCCTCTGATTAAACTAATTATGAGATTGAAAAACCAAGATAAAGGGAAAAAATATCCCGTCATGCGGCCTACAAGAAAAATAGGTACGCATAGCATGATCCAGAGGTACATAGAATCCAATTTATTAGCTAAAATAATTCGGAATCCCCTCCAGATCGAATCAATACTTTTCAAGTTGTCTATGATAACGCAGGAAAAAGCAAATGTTGTAAGTAGCATAAGGGCTGATTTTACTATACCGCTCACGAGGTAATTCAGCCAAATGAGTATATGACTTCCATTCTCACTAAGAGTGTTATTGAGTACATCTCCGAGAAAAGACGCCATAACGTTAAAGGGTAATGCAAAAACGATACCCGCAATAAAAAGAAGCACGATAATAACGAAGAAACGGGCAAAATAAAGCTTTCCGCATTCTAGAACAGCAGAAACAATCCATCCTTTTCCTAACAGGATCAATTCTATACTGCCCATAAAACCGGCGCTAAGAAGTAAACTGGCTATCCCCGTAACTAGAACCAAGAAAAGCCCTACCACGAAAAGAAAGCCGGCGCCGTCAGGAATTTTTTCAAGCAAGGAAAAGATTGAAGTTATCAAGCATGTAAATACAAGATAATAAAGTATCAATGGGGGCTGAGAGTGGATCGCGGCGAAGCCGGCGGCGATTGCCTTTCCCGCAGGGGGGCCTTTTAATAAATTGTCTTTTTCAAGCTCCTCAACCTGTGTTTTTACCATTGCTGCCACACTATTAATTAAGGTTTTTTTGAATAAAAAACCGTTACTATCGGTTACTAAAGGTTGCTGTATGAATCGCAACCTTCGTTTGTAACCTCTTGTAACTTTTCTACTTATCCCTCGTTCCCGGCCGTCATCAGGTGCGCTGTTCCGGGCTTTCCAGGTAGACAAGCTCGGCCTCGGCATGGGACTGCACGTCGTAATTAAAATACATGACGCTCATCATCTCAAGGAGCACGATGTAGCTCAGTATCGCATTCTGAACCAGCTTACCCCTCCATTCGAGGTCGAGCACTTGATTGCAGAATACCTCCAGGGCTACAAGGGGGCCGAAGAATATGAGCCACATGTATAGGACTTTGGTCCGGTTGGCCATGACAATCTTAAAGCTCCTCTCGATAGCCTCAAGGGGAAGAAGGTTCTCGATTATGATGGACGATTGTGCAAATGTCAGGCAAAAAGCGAACGCAAGCAGTCCCACAATGGTCGCAACGGCGAAGATAATGTTGAGAGTAACCCTATCCGGAAAAAAAGGAGGTTCAAGGAATCCAACAATGACCGAAGCCGGTATGTAGATAATAAAGACGGATATAGTTGTGATCAGACCGAGCAGAAAAAACCTGGGGAAATAGAGCTTCGCGCAATACCAGACAGCCGGGAAAATCCACCCTTTTTGCCTTATGATCAATTCCATGCTTCCCATAATGCCGGAGGTCAAGAGCAGGGAGAGGAGGCCGCTGACCATGTATAGTGGGACCTTCAGCACCATGGGGAGGGCCAATCTGTTAAAGAGGACGACGGCGCTGCTTATAACGAGCCAGAAAATAAGCAGGAAAGGGTGGGAATGGACGCCGGCTATCCCATTCATGACAGTCTCGCCTATGGAAGGCCCCTCCAGTATCCTTTTTTCGTCTTTTGCCTGGTTGGCCTGGCTGTTATCTTTCATCGGGAACTCTCGTCAATATTTTAAGGGAGGAGAGCAGGAATAGCAACAGGATGCCTATAGCCTGTCCAAACTATTTAGAAATGTCCCCTTCTAAACTATTTAGAAGTGTCCCCCTGAAAGCAAAATCAAAGAAAGGTTGTTTATGTGCATCTAACAGGCTGAGTGAAGCTCTCAGAAGGCTCTCTGAG
>JAVCDC010000078.1 GCA_030765135.1 Candidatus Tritonobacter lacicola
GGCCTGCCCGTACGACGCTCTCGAGCTCGTCGAGAAGCTGGCGGTTGTCAAGGACAGCTGCACCCTCTGCGGCGCGTGTGTGGAGTCGTGCCCGTTCGACGCGATCGTTCTCAGAAAGGCGCACAAGAAGATAGAGGGCTTCGAGGAGTACAGTGGTGTCTGGGTCTTCGCCGAGCAGAAAAAAGGGATTATCCAGTCGGTCGTCTACGAGTTGCTTGGTGCAGGAAGAAGACTGGCGAACCTCCGGGACGCCGGTCTCGGGGCGGTCCTCGTAGGAAAAGGGATAGAGGGCCGGGCCCGCGAGCTGATCGAGCGCGGAGCGGATAAAGTGTACGTTGTAGAGTCCGAAGACCTTCAGGATTTCAAAGACGAAGCTTATTCCAGGATCCTGACGCGCCTGATACGCGATGAAAAGCCGGAGATCGTCCTGTGCGGCGCTACAACGATCGGGCGGGCCCTGATCCCGCGGGTGGCGGTTGAGCTCGGGACCGGTCTCACTGCCGATTGCACGGGCCTCGATATAGAAGAGGAGACGGGGCTCCTGCTCCAGACCCGCCCGGCCTTCGGGGGAAACATTATGGCGACGATAAAGTGCCCCGATTACAGGCCTCAGATGGCCACCGTCCGTCACAAGGTGATGAAGGAGGCCGTTGCCGACGAAGGCCGGACGGGCGAGATCGTCAGGGTGGAACTGAAAGAAGGGGAGACGGAGAGCAGGACGCGCGTCGAGGACGTTGTCGATGAGCTTGAGGAGACGATGAGCCTGACCGAGGCGGATATCATCGTGTCCGGGGGCCGCGGGCTGAGGGGCCCCGAAAACTTCCACATCATCTTCGACCTGGCGAAGGCGCTCAACGCTGCAGTCGGGGCGTCCAGGGCCGCCGTGGATGCCGGATGGTTACCGTATCTCCACCAGGTGGGACAGACAGGAAAGACGGTCCAGCCGAAGGTCTATATCGCGTGCGGTATCTCGGGGGCAATCCAGCACCTCGTGGGCATGCAGGCGTCCGATGTTATAATCGCCATTAACAAGGACCCCGAGGCGCCGATACTAAAGATCGCCACATACGGACTTGTCGGTGACCTCTTCCAGATCCTCCCCGCCCTCACCGCCCGACTTAAAAGAAATAATAGCCACTAAGTCACCACGACACGAAGCCACGACAAAATACAGAAATATAGAAATAAGATAATATGAAAATAAGGCCTATCCATTTTCCAACAGCCTGCTATTTTCATGCTTTCATGTTTTTCATATTTTCCAGCTCTTAGTGACTTGGCGGCCCAATATTTTAAATAACAAATACCGGTTTATAGCAGGGTAGGTCATGCGGTTCAAACGATTGGAAATGATCGGCTTTAAATCCTTCCTCGAAAGGACGGTCCTTGATTTCGAGCCCGGCGTCACCGCGATAGTCGGCCCGAACGGGTGCGGGAAAAGCAATATATCCGATGCCATAAGGTGGGTCCTAGGTGAACAGCGCGCCCGCTCCCTCCGTGGTACGAAGATGGAAGATGTTATCTTCAACGGGACCACGGAGCGGGAGCCCATCGGCATGGCGGAGGTATCGCTCACAATGAGCAATGCCGACGGAGTGCTCCCCATAGATTACACCGAGGTAACCGTGACCCGCCAGCTCTTCCGCTCCGGCGAGAGCCGGTATCTTTTGAACCGCAACCCCTGCCGGCTGAAGGACATCAACGAGCTCTTCATGAACACGGGGCTTGGAGCCAGCGAGTATTCGATCATAGAGCAGGGGAAGATGGACGTTATCCTGAGCTCGAGGCCGGAGGAGCGGAGGGCGCTGTTCGAGGAAGCGGCCGGCATAACGAAATACAAGGCCAGGAAGAAGGAGGCCCAGCGGAAGCTGGAGTCGACGGAGGGGAACCTCACCAGGCTGGAGGACATAATCAAGGAGGTCAGGCGGCAGATAAATTCAATAAAGCGCCAGGTTTCCAAAGCGCAGAAGTACAAGGAGCTGTATGCAGAGCTTACGGAGGCGGAGACGGCGGTCTCTCTCGTGGATTACAAGAGGCACATCGATGAGATAGAGCAGTTCCAGTCTGAAAGCGACAGGATCCGCGGTGAGGTGGAAGCCGGCGAGGCGGAGCTGCGGCGCCTCGATGAGAATATGAGCGCCCTGAGGGAAAGAACCGCCGGGTACGAGCAGAGGATCGACGAGTTCCAGGCGGAGAGGATCGAGCTTCGGGGCCGGAGCGATGCCGCTCGTACGAGGCTCGAATCGAACAGGGGCTGGATAGAGGAGATCAGCCGGAATACGGACAGGGGCGCCGACGAGCTGGAGGAGATCGACAGACGGGTCAAAGAGCTTGACGAGCGCCGGGTGGTGGTCGAGGAAGAGCTGAACACCATCGCCGGCAAGTGCGATGTCCTCCAGGAGAAAGTCGAGGAGAGCGAGGGCGCACTCAAAGCGCTCGATGAAGCTATCTCCGGGGCCAGGGGTAGAATAGAGAAGGCCAGGGGGGAAGCCCTCGAGGTACAGAATCGTCTGACCCGCCTATCCAACGGTCTTGCCGCTATAAGGGCGCGTCAGCGGGAAGTTGCCCTGGCCAAAAGGCGCGCTACCGTGGAGCTGGAGGATGCGAAATCCCGGAAGAAGAGCCTAGAGCTGAAGTTATCGGACGAGAAGGCGGCCCTCGAAAAGGTGAGGGAGCGGCTGGGTTCGCTGGCGCGGGAGGGTGAGCGGATTGATAGTGAGCGGGCGCGCTGTGAGGCGTTTCTCGAAGATTCCCGGAAGGAGACTCTCGTGCTTGAGAAGTCCCATTCGCGTGTCAGCTCAAAAGTGGAGCTTGTGAGAGAGATTGGCGCTCCCGCTCCGCTGGAGGAGGTCCTGGGCGGCGACGGCTGGCCGGCGTCCGGGATGGTCGGGTTTTTCTCTGAACTGATCGAGATAGAAGACGGGTACGCCGATGCCGTGTACGCGGCCCTGGCGGACCGGTACGCGGACCTGGTCAGCGATGGTTTTAAATCGTCATCCGATATCGCTCTGGCACTCGACCGGAAGGGCGTGAAACAGATTGCCGTTTCGCATGTCGATGACTGGATAACGGCAGAAGATCGTATGCCCGGGCCCGAAGTGCCGGAGGGTGCCCGGCCGGCGATGGAGGTTGTAACGGCCGATGAGAGATTACGGGGCCTGACAGCCAGGCTCCTGGGGAACGTCGTGATTGTTGAGGACATCGAGTCGGCCATAGACCTGTGGCCGGAATGCAAGGGCTCTTTCGATGTAGTCACGCGCAGCGGCCATTTGATTTCGGCCGGGGGGAGAATTGTACTCGGCGGGGCGGGGCGCGGAAGGGGATGGCTGTCCGGAAAACTCGATGTGCTCGAGGGCGAGGCATCCCTTCTCGGAGAGAAACTGGCCCTGGCAAAAAGGCGTCGGGGGGAAGCCGAGTCCGCCGCCGCCGCGCTGGCTGAAAAGCGGGAGACCCACCTGTCTGAACTTCGCCGCGTGGAGTTGGAACTGTACTCCGGGGAGAGAGATATGGCCAGGTCCGAGACCGAAGCCGTTCATTCGAGGGATGAAGAACTCGCTCTCTCATCCCAGTTCGGGGACCTCGAAGAGGAGGCAGGGAGGCTGGGAGAAAGCGAGGCGAAGTCCGAGGCGGCGACGGCCGCCTGCCGGAGGGAAGAGGGAGAGCTCGAGAAAATCATCGCGGAATCGCAGATGGTTGTGGACGAGAAGGGGGTCAAGAAAGAGGAAATTGCATCGCGGGTCGGAGATGTAAGGCTGGAGCTTGCGACGCTCACGGGCAGGCGTTCCAACATCGAGATGTCGCACCGGGAGATAATCACCGCCCTCGAGGATAGGAAGAACGCCCTTGCCGCGCGGATAGGGGATGTGGACACAACGAAGGCGAGGGTCGAGAAGCTGCTGTCGGAGAACGGGGACCTGGCGCGTGAGCTCGAAGAGCTTGAGTCGAGAAAGATAAATCTCGACAGCGAGGCGGCAGAGCTCTCTTCGGAAAGAAGCCGGCTCCGTTCTCTTGTAAAGGCCGATGATGAGAAGCAGCGTGCACAGAGGGGGAAGCTCGATGAACTCTGGGAGCGCCAGAAGGACCTCGATGTCAGGATTGCCGGCTTGAAACCGGAAGCCGAAGGGATCCTCCAAAGGATAAGGGAGGAGTATGGAATCGACCTAGCGGAGAGGCTGGACGAGGCGGCCGTCGCAGCGGAGGGCCTCGAAGAAAAACGAGGCTGTATCCTGGAGATCAAGGAGAAGATCAGGCGAATGGGCCCGGTGAACCTCGGTGCCATCGAAGAGCACGACGAGCTCTCGGAGAGGTTTTCTTTCCTGGAGGAGCAGAAGAACGATCTTGCCGAGGCCAAGGACGCGCTGAACAGGGCCATCATCAGGATCAATCAGACCACAAAGAAGATGTTCTCGGAGACGTTCGAGGCGATCCGGGCCAATTTCAAGGAGATCTACCAGCAGCTCTTCGGTGGAGGGAAAGCCGATCTCGTGCTGCTGGACGAGTCCGACATACTGGAGAGCGGCATAGAGATAGTGGCGCGCCCGCCGGGGAAAAAGCTCCAGGGCGTATCGCTCCTCTCCGGGGGTGAGCGGGCAATGACGGGGGTTGCGCTTCTCTTTGCCCTTTTCAAGGTCAAGCCGAGCCCCTTCTGCGTTCTGGACGAGATCGACGCCCCGCTCGATGAGGCCAACATAAACAGGTTTGTGGATCTTCTTGCCGGGTTCGTCAGTAGTTCCCAGTTTATCATCATCACTCATAACAAGAGGACGATCGGGATGGCGGATATTCTTTACGGGATAACGATGGAGGAATCCGGCGTATCCAGGGTGGTTTCAGTGAAATTCACAAAAGAGAAGGATGCAGAAAAAGTCGGATTGGGGGCGTCTGAATAAAAAGCATGAATCGAAGATCAAAGGATTTAATGTTCGGTACGGGTTGAGGTTATGTCTTCTATTTTAATGATCGATGAGATAACTGATATAGAGGATGGGAAGAAGATATACGCCTCGCGGACGCTCTCAAAAGATGAGAGCTATCTCGCGGATCATTTTCCGGGCCATCCCGTGATGCCCGGCGTGCTCATGCTGGAGACGCTTGTCCAGGCTGCCTCATGGCTTGTGAGGATCAACACGGATTTCCGTTTTCCCGTGGCCGTTATGTCGAGTGCCCGAAGCGTGAGGTACGGCAGGTTCGTCATACCTGGAGACAGGCTGGATATTGAAGTCGAGCTGCTGTCGAAGGATGGGAGCAGAGGGGCTTTCCGCGGCAGGGGGACGGTCGACGGGCAGGTGGCCGTCTCCGGCAGGTTCGAGCTCGAGTGGTTCCGGCCCGACGGCGCCGGGGATTCGCTTGAAACCGAACTGAGGGAGAGGTACCTGGAACTGAGGGGAAAGCGATGAGGCTGGAGAAGCAGGTTGCCATAGTTACCGGCGGAGCCCGGGGTATCGGGAGAAAGATAGCAGAAGTCCTCGCTTCCGAGGGGGCGAAGGTATTTATCGTGGATCTGGCCGATCCCGGCGGTTCTCTTCCACAGGGGATGGAGTTTATCGAAGGAGATGTTCGATCCCCGGCCGCCGCCGAAAAGATCGTGACCGGTGTGGTGGATCGATGCGGCCGGCTGGACATCCTCGTGAATAATGCGGGGATAGTGAGGGATACCCTTACTCTTTCAATGGAGCGCTCCGCATGGGATGAGGTGATCGAGACCAATCTCGGCGGCGCATTTAACTTTACAAAGCCCGCGGCGCGGTTTATGATAGCGCGCAAACGTGGGCGAATCATAAATGTCAGCTCCATTGCCTCCCGCGTGGGCGGGAAGGGGCAGGGCAACTACGCCGCCTCGAAGGCGGGGATAGAGGCGTTCACGAGAACTGTCGCGCTTGAGCTTGCTCCGAAGGGAGTTACGGTGAATGCCGTCGCTCCGGGCCTCATAGAGACGGAGATGAGCGAGAGGGTCAGGGATATGGCGGGAAATGCGCTCAGGAGGGCAATCCCTGCGAGGCGCTACGGAAGCCCTGAGGATGTGGCGGCCGTTGTCCTGTTTCTTGCCCTTCCGGGGGCTTCGTATATTACGGCACAGACAATAGTTGTGGATGGCGGGCTTTCAGTCGCCGGTCCACGGCCTGGAGCATGAAGAAAGGAAAAGGAGTTTATCCATGACAGATCAGGAGATCTTCGGGAAGGTAAAGGAGTGTTTGATTGATGCGCTGGGTGTTGAAGATGACGAGGTGGGTCCTGAAGCCACGCTCGTCGGAGATCTCGGAGCCGAGTCGATAGATTTCCTTGATATTATATTCAGACTCGAGAAAGTTTTCGATATGAAGATCCCCCGGGGGGACCTGTTCCCCGAAGACATCCTGTTGGGGGAGGGGAATATCGAGGATGGTAAGTTGACGGAAAAGGGTCTGGCCCAGGTGAGGGAGAAGCTCTCATCCCTTGATATCTCCAAGTTGGAGAAAAATCCCAGAGTGTCCCAGATCTCGAATCTTTTCACCGTCAAGATGATCGCGGATTATATGAAGAGCAAGGTCGGCTAGTGCACACCGGCTGAAGTCGGGACTTATTCCTTCAAATTCCCCCGGTTTTGCCCCTCATGCGCCTCCCCGGGGCACTTCTCGCTTTTCCCTTCGATCCAAAATCTTTCACCGGAATTGAAAGATATGTTAAACTTGCTCCGATGCGCTGGTTTTTCATCGATAGGTTGACCCTTATTGAGAAGGGGCGAAGGGTTTCTGCCCTTAAGAATGTCGCGCTTGGGGAGGACTATCTCCACGATATCTATCCCGGATTTCCCGTTTTGCCGAACTCCCTGGTGATAGAGTCGATGGCACAGGCCGGGGGGATGCTTATAGGCCATGTCCTCGATTTCAGGTATCCGCTTATCCTGGCCAAGGTTGCGTCCGTTACATTTAACGGTTTCGCCAGGCCGGGCGACACTCTCGAAATCGAGGCGGTTTTACAAGATGAGAGAGAGGGAATCTTTCGCGTGGAAGGCGCCGTGACGATAGACGGCCGCCCATTCGCTTCCGGGAGGCTGATTTTTGCCAGATACGGAGGGCCCGTGGACCGGAACGAGAATTTCGTTTTCAACCGGACTTTACTTTCATATCTCGATATAAACGGGGTGGTGGGTCGTGACGGATAGACGTGTCGTTGTAACGGGGCTCGGCGTCGTCGCCCCGCTCGGCATCGGCAGGGATGCTTTCTGGGAGGGCCTTGCCTCGGCCAGGAGCGGTGTGGGGCCGATTACCCGTTTCGACGCGTCCTCGTTCGAGGTAAGGATAGCGGCCGAGGTGCGGGATTTCAACCCGAAGGAATACGTGACGCAGCGAAAGTCCCTCAAGCTGATGAAGGATGATATGAAGATGGCAGTCGCCGCCGCGAAGCTTGCGGTAGAAGACAGCGGCCTGGATTTCCCGGCGGTTGAGCCGGAGCGGGTGGGCGTGGTAATCGGGGCGGGAATGCTCGCCATAGATATCGTGGAGCTGGCCCGTGCTGTAAGTGTTTCGGTGGATAACGGCGTTTTCGATACGGGACTTTTTGGCGCGGAGGGGCTGGCCAACATGGTTCCGATATGGCTGCTGAAACAGCTCCCCAATATGTCCGCTTCGCACATTTCCATAGCATACAACGCCCTCGGGATCAGCAATACGATTACCGCCGGCGCGGCAGCCGGTGCCCAGGCGATCGGCGAGTCGTTCAGGATTATCGAGCGGGGGGGCGCCGATATCGTTCTGGCCGGTGGAACGGAGGCGAACATCACGCCCCGCACGCTGATAAGGGATACTATGCTGGGTGAGCTCTCGCGCAGGAACGACGACCCTGAAGGAGCGAGCCGTCCTTTTGACAGGGACCGGGACGGGAGGGTCCTCGGAGAGGGGGCGGCCGTCCTCGTCCTCGAGGAGCGCGGCCGCGCCCTGAGGCGCGGCGCACGCATCTACGCGGAGCTGGCGGGATACGGCTCGTCCGTGAGTATGCGCGGACGAAGAGATTCCGGCGGTGGGGGCGATGACGGAAAGGCCTCCTCGATGATGAGGGCCCTCGATGACGCGCGATGCTCCCCGGACGTTATCGATTACATCAGTGCGCATGGGGACGGTATTCCGGAGGATGACGTGATGGAGACCGCGGCCATCAAGGCAGTCTTCAAGGAGCATGCGCGAGAGCTTGCCGTGAGCTCGGTAAAGAGCATGATGGGCGATCTCGGTGCGGCGGCCGGCGCGGTCGAGGCACTGGCCACAATTCTCGGAATGTGGCACGGGGTTATTCCTCCCACAATCAACCTGGATCATCCGGGCGCGGGTTGCGATCTCGATTATGTCCCCCATGACGCGAGGGAGGCAGATATCCGCCTTGCCATGTCCAACTCCTTCTCCCGTTTCGGCCAGAATGCGACCCTGATTTTCAGGAGGATGAGTTGAGAAAGCGCGTTGTCGTAACCGGAATCGGGATGGTGACCCCCCTCGGAATCGGCGTGGAGGAGAACTGGCGGGCGCTGCTGGAGGGGAAGTCCGGAATCGGCACTATAACGTCTTTTGACGCCTCTTCTTTTCCAACGCGTATCGCCGGTGAAGTCAGGGGATTAGAGCCGGCCCATCTTCCCGGCGGCTATGCGGGGGACTTCGACCGGCTGGAGAAGAACTCCCGGTTCGCCCTTGCCGCGGGTCGTATGGCGTTGGCGGACGCGGGGCTGCTGGAGGATTCATTCGACCGGGACCGGTTTGGCGTCTACCTCGGCTCGGGGGAGGCTCACTGCTTTTTCGCCCCCCTGTTCGATATGATTACAGGGTCGCTTGATGGTTCCGCGATCTCCATGAGTAAGTTTCCCGCTGCCGCCCGTTCGGCCATGGATCCTGTCTTGGAGCTCGAGCAGCAGTCGTATGCGCCGGCACGCCATCTTGCGAGGGCGTTCGGGGCCCGTGGCCCTAACTCCTGCTGCCTGACAGCGTGCGCAGCCAGCAGCCAGGCGCTCGGCGAGGCGACGGAGATAATCAGGCGGGGGGACGCCGTCGTGATGCTGAGCGGTGGCTCGCACTCCATGATATATCCGCTGGGGCTTATGGGCTTCAGCCTGCTGAGGGCCATCTCGACGCGAAACGAAGAGCCGGAAAAGGCTTCCCGTCCCTTCGATGCCGATCGGGACGGTTTCGTAATAGGTGAAGGGTCGGGGATCCTCGTGCTCGAGGAGATGGAGCATGCGCGCGAACGCGGGGCCGAAATCTACGGTGAGATCGGCGGCTACGGCGCGAGCTCAGACGCCTACCGCGTGACGGACGTCCCTCCCGACGGCCACGGCGCGATAGCCGCAATGAGGGCGGCGCTCTCCGATGCCGTCCTCGCGCCGGCGGATATAGGGTACATCAATGCGCACGGTACATCCACTCTCATAAACGACGTCGTCGAGACAACGGCGATAAAGGAGGTCTTCGGCGAGGAGGCTTACCGGATACCGGTGAGCTCGACCAAGTCGATGACCGGCCACCTCATAGCGGCTGCAGGGGCGATCGAGCTTATAGCCTGTCTCCTTGTCCTGAGGCACGGTGTCATCCCGCCCACGATCAACCAGGAGAGGTCCGATCCCGGGTGCGATCTCGATTACGTCCCGAACGCAGCCAGGGAACACGCGGTAGCGGCGGCGCTGTCAAACTCGTTTGGTTTCGGCGGACAGAACATATGCCTGATAGTGACGGGAGGAGAGGAGTTGAGATGATCTATTTGCTGTTAGCGGTGGCGGTGGTCGTGCTGGCCATTGTCTTGATAACGATCAAGTATCTCCCCACGATGGTCAGGGTGTTTCTAAATGTCAGGGTTGTATCTCCGGACAAGTTCGGCACGCCGGAGGGCGAGCCTGTCGATTTTAGAAGCCTCGATGGTATCGATCTCAGGGGGTATTTTATCCCTTCGCCGGGGAGCCGGGGGCGGACCGTTATTTTCGCGCACGAGGTCGGCTCCAGTGCCGGCTCATGGGAACGCTACTGCCGCTTTCTCCCCGAGGCGGGATACAATGTCTTCACCTTTGATTTCAGGGGACACGGGGAGAGCTCCAACCTGCAGGGTTACCAGCCCACTCAGTGGCCGAGCACGTACGAGCTCGAGGATGCCCTGGGGGCGATTATGTGCGCGCGGAGCCGGCCGGATGTCGGTGAGATCGCACTCTTCGGCGTATCGAGGGGCGCGGCGGCATGTCTCGCCCTGGCAAACCTTAACGGTTACGTCAAGGCCGTCATAGCTGACAGCGCGTATTCGACGGAAGCCGTCGTGAGAATATACCAGAGGAAATGGGTATCCATGCTCGTGTCTCAGACGTACATAAGCAATCACGTGCCCTCACTGCTGTATGCGTACATGCGGTTCCTGATGCTGAAGGTGGCCGAGTACAAGCTCAGGTGCCGCCTCATATCCGTCGAGAAGAGCCTGAAGTCGCGGTCCAACCCGCCGGTGTTTATTATCCACGGGGAAGTCGACAGCTACATCGGGCCGGAGAACGCCCAGCGGCTCTTCGAGCTTGCAGACGAACCCAAAGAACTGTGGGTGGTGCCCGGGGCCAAGCATAACGGATCGGTCGTCGTCAAGCCGAAGGAGTACAAGAAGAGGGTACTGGCGTTTCTGTCGCAACACCTTTCAGGGTAGGGGATATTGGCGGCTGACGATGATCAGGAAATTATTACTGAAGGCGTTCAAAATTGAGGCGGCCCGTTTTGCCGCCGCCTTCGACCGGTTGACGAAAGAGCCGCTCAGGACCCAGGAAGAGGTCCTACTGAGAAAGGTAAGGCGGAATGAGAACACGCTCTTCGGGCGGGAGCACGGATTCGGCAAGATAGCCGGTATAGCGGACTTCAGAAGGAACGTGAGGATATGCCATTACGATGAGTTTGCTCCCTATGTAAAAAGGATTGTCGGCGGTGAACGTAATGTCCTTTTCTCCGAGACGGATCGCCTGCTGATGTTCGCCCTGACGAGCGGGACGACGGTTGAGCCCAAGTACATCCCGGTGACGGAGAGCTTCCTCTCCGAATACAGGCGGGGGTGGATGATTTGGGTCTCCCATGTAATGAAGAAGTATCCGGGTTTCCTCGATAGAAAGATACTTCCTATCGCGTCGCCCACCTGTGAACACGTTTCTCACCAAGGTATCCGGTGCAGGGTGCCCTGCGGGTCCATGTCCGGTTTATCGATGGAGAGACAGCGGCTGGCGCCGCGGCTGCTTTATGCCGTTCCCACGCAGTCGTACCACGTGAAGGATGAGCTCGCAAAATATTACACCGTCATGAGGCTGGCCATCGAGCACAGCATAACCACGGTTATGTCACCGAATCCAAGCACGCACATCGCCGTGGCCAGAGTTGTCGATGAGTTCAGGGAAAGCATAATACGTGATGTCAGGGATGGAACGATCTCTTCTTCATTCGAGCTGCCGGGCAATATCCGGGGTGATCTATCACGTTTTCTAAAACCGAACCCCGGCCGCGCGCGGGAGCTTGAGGCGATCGTCGATCGGAGCGGAAAACTTATGCCCAAGGACTACTGGTCCGATATCGTGCTTCTCGCGTGTTGGAAAGGGGGTGCAGTACATCATTTTTTGGACCTTTTACCGAAGTACTACCCGGAGGTACCCGCCTATGAGATGGGCCTGATCGCTTCGGAGGGGAGGGTTTCTATTCCGGTAAGCGACGAGGGGAGAGCCGGTGTGCTGGATATCGGCAGCCATTTCTTCGAGTTCATCCCGGAAGAGCAGGAAGAAAGCCCTGATCCGGATGCGTACCTCTCCCACGAGCTCGAGGTAGGGGGGCGGTATTTCGTCGTCATGACGACTTCGTCGGGTCTCTGCAGGTACAATTTACACGACCTGATCGAAGTCGTCGGTTTCTATAACGCGACGCCGGTCGTAGCTTTCCTCAACAAGGGAAAGCATATCTCGTCCATGACCGGCGAAAAGGTATCCGAGTACCAGATAGTGAGCGCCGTACATCGGTGTGCATCGAGATTTGCAGTCGGCCCCTGTGTCTTTACGCTTGTGCCAACCTGGAACGAGGTTCCTTATTACCGCTTGCTTATCGAGGAAGAGGATCTCGGCGATGGCGCCTCATGCGGCGAGTTCATAAGGGCGATAGACATGGAGCTGATGAAGCTCAACATGGAGTATGACGGCAAGAGAAGGTCGGGACGCCTGGGCGGCATGAGGCTTGCCGTGATACGCGCGGGGTCGTTCGGCGAGGTGCGGCAGAGAAAGGTGATATACGGCGGCGTATCGCCCGAGCAGTACAAGCATTGCTACCTCGTTCCCGACGGGGATTACGGTGACCGGTTCACGGTGTTGCGGGAGGTATGCTTTGAGTAATCTCTCCTCACGGGCAGGAGTGCGCCTGGACTCGCCCGCCCCGCTGGAGGCGGCGGTAAGGAAACTGTTTCTCAACCCCCTCGTAAATTGTATAATTCCTGCTTGCGTGCTGCGCCGCGTTGTCCGGGCCAGTCCTCTCGGCGCGGAGTCAATGGTCCGGCCGGGTGGCTGGCGTGCTCTCGAGCTGTGCTACGGCAACGGTTCTCCTGGGAACCTCGTTGACCGGCTTGTATTGAAGAGCGCCTTTTTTCCAAGGGCCTCGCGCAACAGGAGGATGCTGGTTGTCAGGGAGGTGGCGCGGCTGATCGGCCTTCACGGCGAAGGCGCCACCGTTCTGAGCCTTGGGTCAGGACCGGGGCGCTGCGAGATGGAGGCGATGAAAGAAGCGAATGTCCCCGGGTGCCGGCTGCTGTGCATCGACAGGGATTCCGACGCTTTCGAGTTCGGAAGGGAGCTGTCCGGGGGGTTCGGGCTGGAGCAGGAGGTTTCGTTCATGGAGGGGGATGCGGGGACGCCGGCGGGTATGGGGGCTGCCTCGTTTGACATTGTGACAATGCTGGGCTTCCTGGGATACTTCGATGACGGCTCCCTGTCCGGCCTTTTAAGCGGGGTCTTTCGTGTTTTGAAGCCCGGCGGGAACGTCGTGACGAACAGCATAACCGACGCCCACGGCGTTGACGGGTTCATGGAGCGGGTGTTCAACTGGTCGCACCATTACCGTTCTCCGGGTATCGTCCGCTCGTTTCTCGAGCGCGCGGGGTTCGACGGTGTGGAGGAGGCCCCGGAACCGTTCGGGGTGTATTCTATAATGACAGGATATAAGCTATGAAGTATATCAAGGTAGACGGTGTCGAATACGAGGTCCTGCCGTATTTTCAGCGGGTCAAAAAGGCGGTCGTCTTCAATCCGCTTATGAATTATCTTATCCCCCGGCGGTTGATGCTGTACCTTCTGAGGGGAAGCATACTTTTCAAGGAGTCGCTGAAAAGGCCGGGGGGGTGGCGCGCGATGGAGATTATATACGAGAACCAGCCGCCGCGGAACTTCTTCGACCGCATGGCCATAAAGTACAGTCCTTTCTCCATAGCGATCAGGAACAGGAAGAAATTGGTGAACCGGGTCCTGTGCGGGCTTATCGACCGGTACGCGCACCGGGGAAAGGTCACGATCGTCGACGTGGGGTCCGGCCCGGGAACGCATGTTATAGACACGATGGCGGACCACGACCACGAAGACGTGCACGCCCATTGCATCGATTATGATAGCGACGCGTTCGAGTACGGGAAGGAGCACACGCGTGAGCACGAACTGGAGGGCAGGGTCACATACATAGAAGGGGACGCGAGGGAGATACACGAGCACCTCAAGGTCTCTCCGCACATCGTGAAGATGATCGGGCTCCTGGAGTACCTGAGCGATGACGAGTGTGTCGAGATGTTAAGGGTAATGTACCGGGAGCTTATCCACGGCGGAAGCCTGGTCACGAGCGGCCTGGTCGACCGGCATAAGCAGGCCCGGTTTCTCGGGAGAATACTCAGCTGGCACCTTAACTACAGGGACGAGGACTATATCATACGCCTTCTGGAAAAGGCCTCGTTCTGCAATTTCAAGGTTTCCACCGAGCCGATGGGCATCTTTCCCGTGATCGTCGCGGAGAAGAAGTAAGAATAAACCTGTTTTATGGTTGGCACGATCATGGACCTCATCCGCCTTATCAGGCTGCTCGGTCCCCGGCGCCTCCTCGCCCTGCGGCGCAACTATCGCCTCACTCTTCCCGCCCTCAGGGGCTACGTGATTACCACTGTATTCTGGTCCCTCCTCGAGGAGGGGTTCATGGACAGGCTGAAGGACGGTGGCCGGCTGTCGCCCGGCGCTTATGCCGGGGAGAGAGGACTCGATCGCGGGGTTCTCCAATCCCTCTGCGTGTATCTGGAGGGCGCGGGCCTACTGGCCCTTGAAGGGGACGAGTGCCTCCTCACGCCCCCGGGGCTGGCCATGCTGGCCGAGCCGCGGGGCATCTACGAGCTTGTCCGCGGCTACCGCCCGCTCTTCGATGGTCTCGGGGACCTTCTGGCGGGCAAAATTAAATACGGCGTCGATATCGCAAAGGAGGGGGAGTGGGTCGCGCGGGGGACGGGAAGGCTCGGTTCCCAGTTGCCTTTTCCTATAATAGCGGAGGTGGTCAGGCGGAGGGGCTACGGGAGGATTCTCGATCTAAAGTGCAACGACGGGGCGCTCCTCGTCATGCTCGCTGAGAGGGGCGCCCGGCGGGGTTTCGGGATCGATGACGATCCAGCCGCTATTAAGTGCGCGCTCTCCGCCGTCTCGGCCGCGGGCATGGGCGGGCGCATCGATGCTTGGGAGGGCGACCTCTTCGATGTGGGCGGCCTTAGCGAAAGGTGCGGGGATATCGATCTTATCATCGCCTTCGATGTGTTTCACGAGCACCTTTGCGGGGGACCCGGGAAGATAGTAAAGCTCATTGGAAAGCTCGGGGTTTCATTCCCCGGCGCGCATCTCCTCATAGCCGAGTTCTGCCGCCTGCCGGAGGAGAAGGTGAGGAACGCGTCGAAGCCGTTCCTGGAGCACGAGCTTATCCACGGGTTGACGGGGCAAAAAGTTCTTTCCGAGTCGGAGTGGGAAGAGCTTATTGCCGCGACGCCGTACAGCATTATAGAGAAGAGGGTCTTCGGCCTTATCGGCCACGGCTACTTCCTTCTTAAATAAAAACAGAAATGGCAGGGAGATGAAATCACCCTGCCATTTCTGTTTTTATGCAGTGAATTTATCACAGCAAATTGTTGTATAATCAGCCCACGAAGGAACATTGGGGTATATACGCCGAGCGGTGTCCTGATGAGGCCATTAAAAGATATATGAACTTATGTAAAAGTTTTTTTTATCCCAGCACCTTAGTTTTTTTACTGTTTTTGTGCCTCGGTGTAATATCGATGGGCGGCTGCACGGCGCCGCGCCGGCCGATCTCTCCAGTAGAGGAGATGCAGGCGGAGGCCGCTCGGCGGCCTGTTCACAGTAACGAACCGGATTTTCTCGAGCTCCTGCGCGAGGCCATGCGCAACTATGAAAATATCAACGACTACACAACTAATTTTACCAAGCGGCAGAGGGTTCGAGGCAGGCTTCTCCCGGATGAGGAGATATTCATGAAGTTCAGGAAGCCTCACGCGGTTTATATGAAGTGGAGGGGAAAGGTCGACAGGGGCCAGGAGGTCCTGTACGTTAAGGGGAGGTACGACGACAAGCTGCTTGCCCACAAGGGGGGGCTCATTCTTTCCCGCATAACGGCCGCGCTGGACCCGAACGGGAAACGTGCGTTGAAGAAGAACCTGAGGCCGGTCACGTGCGCCGGGATCGGTTTCCTCATTCACTCTCTTTACGATGTCAGTTCCAGGGCGAAAGAAAACGGCGACATGAGGATCGAGTACCTCGGGCCGGTCGATCTGCCCGACGGAATGGCGCATAAGTTCGAGAGATTACTCGAGGAGGGAAAAGGGTACCCCTGTCGCCGTGCCGTCATCTGTCTGGATGGGGAGACCGGCTTCCCGGTTCTCTATGAGGCGTATGACAGCGCGGATAATTTACTGGAGCGGTACGGGTATAACGATATGAAGACTGACACGGGGTTGGTCGATGATGATTTCGACAAGGACAACAAGGAGTACCGCTTCGGCTTGTTTTAATATAATTAACCGCGGATTAAACGGATTTGACGGATTACTTTTTCTTTGCGATCTTTGCCTGCCTGTGCGTGTCCGCACGCAGACAGGCGGCTTTGCGGTTCATTTTTTTTAATTCGTGGAAAACTTGAGCTGAGCCAAGTCGAAGTATTCGTGTAATTCGTGGACAACTTTCTTTTTTTATGAATGGGAGGGCAGCATTATGGCTAAGTTGTTGATCGCGTATTATTCGAGGAGCGGAAATACCGAGAGGATGGCGGAGCTCATAGAGGAGGGGGCCCGTATCGAGGGTGTCGAGGTCGCGAGGAATTCTGTCGGGGATGTGAAGGCCGACGATCTCCTCGATTACGACGCCGTAATCTTGGGCTCTCCGACCTATTACGGCTCGATGGCCGCAGAGGTCAAGAAGCTCCTCGATGAGAGCGTCCGCTTTCACGGAAAGCTCGAAGGGAAGGTGGGCGGCGCCTTCACGTCGTCGGCGAATATCGGCGGGGGCAACGAGACGACAATAATGGACATCCTCAAGGCCCTGTTGATCCACGGCATGATCATAAGGGGAGATTCTTCGGGAGATCATTACGGACCGGTTTCCATAAACGCGCCCGACAGCAGGGCGGAGGCGCAGTGCAGGAGGTACGGCAAGAGGATCGCCGAGCTGACGCGAAGACTCTCATGATCAAGGGGATAAAAAAGGACACGCCGATCCGGGAGAGGTTCGAGATCGTCACCCGCTACATGATCAGGAGGGCGATAAAGTTCTCGGGCAAGACCGGCAGGGCGATCAGGATAAGCAAAACGAGCGGGGGCGAGGGCGTAAGCGTTTTCACCCTGGACGGGCGGACCGAAGAGGGCCGGCGAAACCTCGAGGAGTTCTTAAGGGTAAGGAAACGGCATTACACCTTCAGCGGACTCGGGAAGCCCGAAGAGAAGAACTCTATAAACTGGCGTGTGCTCGCCGCGCCCTGGCCGAAAAGGGTGATCAACTTTCTCGGGGTGGGGCTCTCGCTTTTATATAAAGGCGTCCCGTCCAAAAACGTGCTATACCGCAAGCTGGGCTTCAGGATAGGGAGGAACACGGAGATCATGCAGTTTGTCTGGCTGGACCATTTTATGCCGGAGCTTATCGAGATCGGAGATAATTGTCTTATCGGCGCTTACTCCACGATAGCGACCCACGCCTACGAGGGGCACGGCAGGTTCCGGTTTGGCCCAGTCAGGATAGGCAACAACTGCACACTGGCCGCCGGAACGGGGATGCTGATGATCGAGGTGGAGGATAATGTCAGGACCCTGCCGGGGACGGCCCTATCGCCGTATTTCCTGAAAGTGAAGAAGAACTCCGTCGTCGGCTATCAGAAACCACCGGTCGTCGTGGATGAGCAACAGTAGCTTGCTATCTTGCGATGGCTGTAGGTAGTCAGTGATGCCCGTTCTTGGCCGGGTTAACAATGGTTAATAGTGGTTAACAGTAGTTTAAAAAAGTTGCGAATAGAATCTTTAAAAACGGGCTTCGTAACCCTGACCCTTGCCGGAGAAGTAATGCTCGAAATCGCCTGCCTTCAACAGAGAAGGCGTGCTGTATCTGTCCGTATCAGTAATGGTATACGCTGCCGCCTATGAACTCTCTTAACAGGGAGTCCGGGGCGATAGAGGACTCATCCTCCAGTGCCGTTACGCTCTCCAGGAGCTTCATGCATCTCAGTGAGCGTGTGTGGGCGTCCTCCTTTTTCTCCACACCCTCGTAGAATTTTACTGCGTTCCTAAGATGCTCGAGCATGTGCTTCTTATGGACGGGGATCTCGTAGGGGAGATAGCCGTTCACGATAAACTCGACCTCCTTGATGAACGGGACGATGTACTCCTTCTCCGACCTGCGGACGTAGTGCCAGTGGCCGATAGTCTGGATGGGGTCATAGTTCCTGTGCCAGCTGTCGCGCACCATCCTCCTGAGGAGGCGGATATCCGTCCACGGTACAAGCTCCCCTTCGGTGTTTTTCAGCTGGCAGATGGTCTCTATGTAGAGCCTGAATATCTCATCCTGCGGAATGCCGTCCGTCATGTCCCCGTGGAACCCGTGGAGCCCCTCCACGACAAGGAGCTGGCCTTCACCCAGGGCGACCTTTTTACCCTCCTTCTCCCGCTCGCCTTTCTTGAAGTTGTAGATGGGCGTGACGGTCTCCCCTTTATCCAGGAGCTCCGTTATGTTGTCGCGGATGGTTTCCTTGTCCAGGGCGTCGGGGGACTCGAAGTCGTAGTCGTCGAACTCGTCCTTCGGCTGGTCCTTCAGGTTCCAGAAGTAGTTATCCAGGGGCAGTATGTTGAGGTTTTCTCCCATAGTCCTCAGGTTCTCGCAGAGCTTGATCGTGGTGGTGGTCTTTCCGGAAGAGGACGGCCCGGCCACGATGACCAGCCTGATGTCTCCGCGCCTGCTCATGATCTTCCCCGCTGCCTTCCAGATAACGCTGTCGTAGAAGCGGTCGGCGTCTCTCATCATCTCGATAAAGCCGCCGTACCTCAGACGGCGGTTGATCCCATCAACCGTGTCCACATCGCGTTGCGCCTTCCACTGCAAGGCCTTCCGCGTTATTTCCATCTTGTATATCTCTTCCCAGTCAACTTTCTTTTTTACCATCTGTATCACCTTTATTTACTTTGTTAGGTGTAGGATTCTAATTTCGGCGTCCAGGGCAGTCAAGGGAAAACGGCGCAGGGAAAACGGCGCAGGGAAAGTGGTATAGGGAGTGAAATAGTCCTTGACTTAAGTATATTCCTGTGATATACATTATTAATGATGGATAATCTGAACCTTCTATCGGAATGCACCGGCTTCGAGTGGGATGAGGGCAATGCAGAGAAAAACTGGCTTCAGCATAGAGTTACGCCATCTGAGTGCGAGCAGGTCTTCTTTAATCAACCCCTTCTTGCCGGTGAGGACAGGAAACATTCCATCGGGGAAAATAGGTTTTTCGCCCTGGGGCAAACAGGCACAGGCAGGTTATTGTTCATCGTCTTTACGATACGAGAGAAACTAATCCGTATAATATCGGCACGCGACATGAGCAGGAAAGAAAGGAAGGAGTATCTTCATAATGAAGAGGACAATACCTAAATTTATATCAGAGGATCAAGAGCGCGAATTCTGGGCAAAACACGACTCTACTGAATTCATCGAGTGGAGCAAGGCCAGGAAAGCAACCCTTTCGAAGCTCAAACCATCACTAAGGACGATTTCTTTGAGGCTCCCGGAATCCATGCTCGAGGAGTTGAAGCTCCTGGCCCATAAGTGGGATGTTCCTTACCAATCTCTCATGAAGGTATTTCTTGCCGAACGTATAGAAACCGAGCTCGCTCCAAACGATCTTCGTAGATCGGGTAGCTAGAAGTCCGACCTGGGAAAAGCAGGGACTGCTTTGTCAGCACGTAGGGTGCTATAGACTAAAGAATCCATAGGTGGCTCCTTCTACATTTTCATGTGAGCCTGAAGGAAGACCGTGTTCCGTAGTAGTGGACTTTGTGAAATTCTATTGACCTCATAACCTGTAGTGGTATTATTGAGGCAGAATCTTCGGGGCAGGGTGAGAATCCCTACCGGCGGTACAGCCCGCGAGCCCTCAGGGGTTGATCTCGTGAGCGCTCCGGCCACGGGCCGGATGCAATTCGGGAGCCGACAGTAAAAGTCTGGATGGGAGAAGATTCATGGTTTTATTGAAGTGTAAGCCCCGGGTTTCTGACCCGGGGCTTTGTCGTAATGACCGGTAACTGATATTCGATGAAAACAAATAAAACCACAGAGGTCACTGAGGTTAATTACGGTTAAAAGTTCAAGGTTGAAAGTTAAAAAAGAAGATATTCAACCGCAGAGACGCGAAGAACGCAAAGATATATTTAAAAGAAAAAAACGTAACCGCGGATTAGACGGATTATACGGATTTATAACAGGGCGATGAAGAACAGAGGGTAATTGTTATAGCGGTATTAACCCGTGCAATTGTTTGTATTACCCTGGTGCAAGCTGGAGTAATAAGCCTTAACTGACTTAGCGTTAATCGGCCAAATCAGTATCCGTCAATAAGCCGGATTTTCAATAATCCGTGGTTAAAAAAAGTCGCGAACAGGATGAGAACGAAGCCGGATAACTTTAATGGTGTGGATATGGATATACGATTCGACAGTATCAATGAGGCCCTCGAGGATATCGCGCAGGGCAGGATAATTATCGTCGTCGATGACGAGAGCAGGGAGAACGAGGGCGATTTCATAATGGCCGCCGACCGGGCAACGCCGGATGCCGTTAATTTCATGGCGAAGCACGGAAGGGGGCTCATCTGCCTGGCATCCACGGGCGAGCGGCTCGATGAGCTGGACCTGTCTATGATGGTCAACCGGAACACGGCCCTCCTGGGGACTCCCTTCACCGTGAGCATCGACTATATTCACGACACAACAACCGGAATATCCGCGCATGACAGGGCGGCAACGATCCTGGCCTTCGTCGATCCACAGAGCAAGCCCGATGACTTCGCGAGGCCGGGCCACGTCTTTCCACTCAGGGCCATGGGAGAGGGAGTGCTGCGAAGGGCCGGTCACACCGAGGCCTCCGTGGACCTGGCGCGGATGGCGGGCTGTTCTCCCGCGGGCGTTCTATGCGAGATCATGGACGAGGACGGAAGCATGGCGCGGGTCCCCCAGCTATACGGGATAGCCCGGAAGTTCGGCTTAAAGATAATCACGATCGAGAGCCTGATCCAGCACAGAAGGAAGACGGAGAAGCTCGTCCGCGTTGTCTCCGAGACGAACATCCCGACGGAATATGGCGATTTCGCCCTGATTCTCTATGAGAGCGTTCCGGACGGTTCGCATCACATCGCCATGGTAAAGGGTGACGTTGCCGGGAAGGAGGAGCTGCTTGTCCGTGTCCACTCGGAGTGTCTCACGGGCGACGTTTTCGGCTCGAAGCGCTGTGACTGCGGTGCACAGCTCAGGAAGGCCATGGAGATGATAGAGGATGAGGGATCGGGGGTCATAGTTTACATGAGGCAGGAGGGCCGAGGAATCGGACTGGTCAACAAGATTAAGGCGTACGTCCTCCAGGACGGGGGACTGGATACGGTAGAGGCCAATCACCATCTTGGTTTTGACGCCGACCTGAGAGACTACGGCATAGGGGCCCAGATCCTGGCCGACCTGGGGCTCCACAGGATAAGGCTGCTCACCAATAATCCCCGGAAGATAGTCGGACTGCAGGGCTACGGCCTGGAGATAACAAGCAGGGTCCCTATCAACGTCGGCGTGACGGAGCACAATGTCCGGTACCTGAAGACCAAGAAGGAGAAACTGGGGCACCTCGTATAAAAATTAAATATCAAAGATCAAAAATCAAATATACAAACCAAATATATAAAAATTAAAATGACAAATTGCAAGGAATCGGAATACATAAAAAGAAAGCTAGAAAAAAATTCTGTTTTCTGTCATTTATTATGTAATTTCTGTTTTTTGTTCGTTGCTTTGAATTTAACCTTTTTTGATATGTGTTTTTGATTTTTAATTTTTAATATTTGATTTTAAAACGAAAGGGGGTTGCATGAAAATTTATGAGGGGAAGCTGATTTCAAAGGGGAAGAAGTACGCCATTGTCGTCAGCCGGTTCAACGAGTTCATAACATCCAGGCTTCTTGAAGGAGCGGTCGATGCGCTCAGGCGGCACGGCGTCGAGGATAAAGAGATAGAGGTAGCCCGGGTTCCGGGGGCGTTCGAGATTCCATATGCCGCATCCCGGCTGGCGGGGGGGAAGTCATGCGATGCCGTTATCTGCCTGGGGGCGCTCATACGGGGGGCCACGCCGCACTTCGACTATATCGCCAGCGAGGTCTCAAAGGGGATAAGCCAGACTGCTATCTCGACGGGGATACCTGTCATATTCGGCGTGATAACGGCGGACACAATCGAGCAGGCTGTTGAGCGCGCCGGCACTAAATCCGGGAACAAGGGCGCCGAGGCGGCCGTCGCGGCAATTGAGATGGTGAACCTCTACGATCAGATGGGGTAACGATTCTGTCATTGATGACAGAATTATTTAGTGGCCGGATCGCACTGGTGAATCAATATGGGTAAGCGAAGAAAGGCTCGAGAGATCGCTTTGCAGTTTCTCTACAGCTGGGACATCGGCGGGGGAGACCTCGATGAGGCTCTTGCATGCTCTGTCAACTTGAAGCAGGAGGTTGTGGAAATCTCGCTGTACGCCCTCGAGCTGATCAGGGGAACGGCGGAGAAGAAAGCGGAGCTCGACGAGCTGATCGTACGCTACTGCGCCAACTGGGACCTGAAAAGGATAGCCGTGGTGGACAGGAACGTCCTGCGGATGGCGCTGTACGAGATGCTCTACAAGGATGATGTGCCCCCGATCGTTGCCATTGACGAGGCAGTCGATATAGCGAAGAAGTACAGCACGGATGGGTCGGGAGGGTTTATTAACGGGATACTGGACTGCATCCGGAAAGCTCGTTTATCTCAGGATGGTTCTTCCGGGGAGGCTGAGGGGCATTTGTGAGATACTTCACTCTTCAGGACAAGCGGTTCATGTCCCGGGCCCTGGAGCTTGCCGGGATGGGGCTGGGCTCGACGAGTCCCAATCCTCCCGTCGGTGCCGTCGTCGTCAGCGGTGGAGATATTGTAGGAGAGGGATATCATGAGAGCTTCGGCGCGCCGCATGCGGAGGTGAACGCGCTGCGGGCCTCCGGTGACAGGGCGGCCGGCGGGACGCTTTACGTGAGCCTTGAACCCTGCTCGACCCACGGCAAGACGCCGCCGTGCGTCGTAGCTATAGTCGAAGCGGGAATCCGGAAGGTTGTGGTCGGGCGGCTGGACCCGAACCCGGTTAACCGGGGCAGGGGCGTGGAATACCTCCGGTCAAAGGGGGTGGATGTTGCCGTGGGCGTGCTGGAGAAGGAGGCCGCCAGGATAACCGAAGCCTTCGAGAAGTACATCACGAAGGGTCTTCCCTTTTTTACCGTCAAGGCCGCCATGAGCCTGGACGGAAAGATAGCGACGGCAAAAGGGGTGTCGAAATGGATCTCGGGGGAGGATTCCCGGCAGCTTGTTCACCGGATGAGGTCGGAGGCGGACGCCGTCATGGTAGGCATCAATACCGTTAAGGCCGATGACCCTTCCCTTACGGTGAGGCTTGATGGGGTGGAAAAGAAGGGGCTTCTCAAAGTGGTGCTCGACAGCCGTGCCGAGATCCCCGCCGGCTCGAAGCTCCTCTCTCCGGAACTTTCCGCCTCAACGCTGATCGCGGTGGGTGCCGGGGCCACCGGGGAGAACGTGAGGAGGGTGGAGGAAGCGGGGGCCCGCGTGCTCCGTTGCGGCGGAGAGAACGGCAGGGTGGATATCGGCCGCCTCGCGTCGGAGCTCGCAAAAATGGGGGTCGTGCACGTGCTCGTTGAAGGCGGTGGTGAAGTGATAGCCGGTTGTTTCAGGGAGAAGCTCGTGGACAGGGTCGTCTTCTTCATCGCGGGGAAGATCATCGGGGGTCGCGCCGCCCCGACGTCTGTGGGAGGGGCGGGGATCGATAACCTGGATGACGCACCGGAAATTGCGGATATGAAGTGCAGTGCTGTCGGGGAAGATCTGGTCATCGAGGGATATGTGAAATATCCAGAAAACAAGATACAAGAAGCAAGATATAAGATACAAGATACAAGATACAAGATACAAACAATCACCAATCACCAATAACTGACAAACACAAGTTCGACCTTGAAGAAAAAAGCAATTAGTTTGGTTATTTGGATTTGGAATTTGAATATTGTTTGGTTATTGTTTCTTGTACCTTGATTATTGTTCTATATTGATTCGTCATTCGGATTTTAAGTGAGAGAGTGAAGGAGATGCTATTAATTAACCAAGTGTCTTATTCAAGAATACAAAGACGTTTTCAGGGAATGTTATGTTTACAGGTATAGTTGAGGCGATTGGAAAGGTCGAGCGGCTTACTGCTGACCGCTTGGTTTTGAGCTGTCCTCTGGGCGGGATCGATACCGGCGACAGCATAGCCGTCGAAGGCTGCTGTCTGACCGTCGTCGGGACGGGGGAAGGCACGATCGAGCTTCAGCTTCTCGAAGAGACGAGGAAAAAAACGACCCTTGGAGGAGATCTTTCCGGGATGCGTGTCAACCTGGAGAGGGCGCTCTCCGCGGGGGGGCGGCTCGGCGGACATTTCGTGACGGGACACGTCGATGGCGTCGGAACCATCATTGCCAGGAGAATGGTGAATTCCGACGACGTGGTTGAGGTGCGCGCGCCGGCCCGCATCATGGACTACGTTGTCGGGAAGGGTTGTATAGCTGTGGCCGGCGTCAGCCTCACCGTCGTGGACGTGAAAGATGA
>JAVCDC010000066.1 GCA_030765135.1 Candidatus Tritonobacter lacicola
CCCGATAACCTCATCGCCTGTCGCGCTCTACAGCGACAGCTACCTGAGCTATGACGTGGTCTACTTCGGCGCGGACGATGACAACATCTACGCGCTGATGTCGTCCGGGCAGCTCGGCTGGAGCTACCGTACGGGAGGGGATGTCGCTTCCTCTCCTGGAATAAGCATAGACAGGGGCGGCCTCTCGTACGACGAGATGACGCTCTACGCCGGCTCGGACGACGGGAACCTCTATGCGATCTGGGGCGGTGAGCCGCCCTCGCCCACGCCTACCGGACCCACGCCGACACCTACCTCGACGCCGACGGGCCCCACGCCGACACCTACGATTACTCTTACGCCTACGATAACCGGTACGCCGACGATCACGTCGCCGCCGACGAGCACGCCGACCGTAACACTTACGCCCACGATAACCTTGACTCCCACGATAACGACAACTCCCCTGGGGCTACACCCCCTTGCCGCGATGAAGGACCAGGGTGGTGACTACAACCTGTACGTCTATAACGCGCCGGTGAGCGGCGACTGGATTTACTGGGACGCCTTAGCGAGGAACCCGAGCGCAGCGGCGCGTGACCTGTGGCTCATTCCGTCAGGCAACGACACGCAGGCGATGGCTGAAATAATCATCCCCGGCACGGGGGAGCAGGGCATCAGCGTGCTCAAGCTCAAAGGCGGCACGGACCAGAACCTGTACCTGTACAACGCGCCTGTGAGCGGCGACTGGATTTACTGGGACGCCTTCGCGAGGAACCCGTCAGCGGCGGCGCGCGACCTGTGGGTCATCCCGAACTGGAACGACATCGAGCTAACCGCGGACGCCGATGACCACCTGGCGGTCATGAAAAGCGACAGCGGGGACTACGGGCTCTATCTCTATAACGTTCCACGGGAGGGTGACTGGACGTTCTGGGATGCGTATGCGAGGAACCCGTCCGCGCTGGCGCGTGACCTGTGGGTGATACCGTACGCGAACGACGCTGTGGCGATGTGCGGCCTGGACACGGCGGGTGTCGGCCTGGCGGACAGCCTTGCGGTGGTGAGGAACGTATCGGGCGATTACAGGCTGTATTTGTGGAACCTGCCTGTGCCGGGTGACTGGACGTACGCCGACGCTGTGGCGCGCAACCTTGTCCCGCGCGCCCTTGATAGCTGGGTGATTACGCAGAGGGACGACATAGAGTTCGTGACGGGTGTGAACAGGGGCAACAGCTTCGACGAGCTGGGCGTGATGGAAGACTTCTGGGGGGACTACAACCTCTACATCTGGAACGCTCCTCGGCCGGGGGACCTCACCGAGGCGCAGGCGCTGGCGAGGAATCCGAGCGCCCTGGCGCGCGACCTGTGGCTCGTACCCGCCGGCAACGACACGGCCGGGATGGCGGGCGTGAAGGCTCAATAATCCCGTTATCTTACTCAAATAATTGTAAAATATTTTCACATTTCTGTGACAATTCCCCATCTTCGATATGAGATTGCACCGGTGAAAAGGGTGTTCGTCTTCAGCAAGGTCACAAAGGGGTCAGGTCTACGCATTACTCTTATTTTCATCCCTTAGCTTTATGCGATGTTGTACCGCAAGAAAGCGCAAAAGAAAAATACCCTAATTCATTTCGGGTTAGGGTATTAATAAGATGGTCGGGGCGAGCCCGATATGCATCGGGCCGACCTTCCCGAAAGCCTTCCCCGAAAAAATCGGGATCTTCGACGGGACGCGCTAAACTAAGATGGTCGGGGCGACTGGATTCGAACCAGCGACCTCCTGAACCCCATTCAGGCGCGCTAAACCGGACTGCGCCACGCCCCGACCTATTAATTATCTATGTATGTAGCTGGACTCCTGGTTACCTCTAATACCCTACTGCCCCCTCTTCACTTCGTTCATCGGGATCTAAGAACTTCATGGCATTTGCCTTCGCTTCGCTCTCCAAATGCCTGAATTTCTAAGACGGACTGCGCCACGCCCCGACCTAAGTAATATCAGTAAACCAGCGAACTTCCCGAAGGCCTTCGGGACCACGCCCCGATCGATTGCTTACATCGTACTAAAATATAGCAACGATGCAAGTAACAGGCAACTTAAAAGCGAAGAGAGAGCCATGCAGAATCCCGATTTATATGGTATAATTCGGTGAAGTGGGATTGGCTCAACAATACCCGATCAAGGAAGAAGAAGGTCAAGAGGCGGTGAAAAAGCTCTCTAATTCCCGGAAGAGGAGAAAAAGAAGTTTTTCTCCGGGAAAACCGTCGTGGCCCTCGTCATGCTCGCGGCGGCAATCATCCTGTGGCCGATCACCATCAAGCAGGGCGCGAATCTGCGGGCGTCCTGCGAAAAGCTCAGGGAGAACATAGCCGGAGAGCGTGAGGCGATCGAATCGATCGACTATGCCAGGACCGAGTTCGACAAGCTCCTCATGGTGGCGGTCCTCGACATCGGCCAGGGCGACTCCATCATCGTCAAAACACCCGACAAAAAGGTCATCCTGATAGACGGCGGCCCTTTCTACGACCCGCACATACACGGCGGCGCCGGCAGGGAGGTCATCCTTCCCTTCCTGAAAAGAATAGGGGCTGAGAAGATCGACATGCTCGTCCTGACACACTCGGACGCGGACCACCTCGGGGGCCTGCTCAACGTGTTAAAGGGCATCCCCGTCGAATCCGTCCTCGACCAGGTCATCCCGAAGTTCACCGACCTCTATGATGAATACCTGGACCTCCTCAAGAAAAAGGGGACCAGGTACATCGCGGCCGACGCGGGCCAGGTCCTCAACTGGGGGAACAAGGTCTACGCCCAGGTGCTGTGGCCCGAGGTCGCTCTGGAGAAGAGAAAGGACCTCACTAACGTCAATCTCTACTCCATAGTCATCAAGATGGTTTACGGGGACGTGAGCTTTCTCTTCACCGGGGACATCGAGAAAACCGCGGAGAAAGACCTCCTGGCATACGGGCATGGCCTTAAGAGCACCTTCCTCAAGGCCCCCCACCACGGCTCGAAGACATCCAGCATAGGCTCGTTTCTCAAGTACGTTGACCCGCAGGTCATCCTCATTTCAGCCGGCCTGGGCAACAAGTTCGGGCACCCCAGCCCCGAAGTCGTCAAAAGGTATGAGAAAATGCGATGCGGAATTTACCGGACCGATACCGACGGGACCATACTCGTATATACGAACGGTATCGAGTACAGGATAGCCACGGAGAAAGAGGAAGCTTCCTCTTAGGACGCGATGGCGAAATTCAACAGGCTCGAGGCCGGAATCGCTCTCGTCGGGCTGCTGGGCATAGCCTCGGCCCTGGGCATGGCGGCGTATAACTACATCAGCTACCAGTTCCTCTTTATCGAGAGAGAAAATATCGGTATAGAGCGGAAGAAGACCGAGAAAGAGCTGGGCAAACTCCCCCACTTCGAGAAGCTCTACCCCGACACGACAGATTACAGGAAAAGGATCGTTAAAACAGCGGCAGTGGCGCCAAAGGCCGGGGCCGTAAAAAAGGCATCATCCCGGCCCGCGAAAGCCACGGGCAAGGACCTGCCCTTTCAAAAGCTCATGAAGTGCTGGAAGTGCGGCAAGCCCTTCATGGTGCGCGCCGGGGTGAAGAAAGGGAGATGCCCGCATTGCAGCGCCCAATGGGCGCTCAAATAGCAGGTAACGCCTTTCTTTTTTAATGAATGTAGCCCAGGGCCTGGAGCATCTTCCGCGTTCCCTCGTCCACCTCGATGGGCTTCTCCCCTTCATGCTCCGACGTGAATAACAAAAAATCCGCCCTGAACGAGTCCAGCTCATCCTTCATTTCCCGGAATACCTCCGGCCTGTCCGCGCTTATGTCCTTGGTCTCAAGGGGATCGCTATCGAGATCGTGAAGGGCGTACTCACCATCCTTGCCATAATACACAAGCTTGAACCTTCCATCGCGGACACTGTAGCTTCCCTTATTTGTGGAATAGGAATAAGCGGGCCTCTTTTCATGGCCTCCATCGCCCCTTATGAGCGGCAGGAGACTTCTGCTGAGAAAATCATCCCGGTAAGGAATGCCGACCAGGTCCAGAATCGTCGAGAAAACATCCGATATCCGTACCTGTTCCTCAAACTCCATGCCTCCATGAGAATTTCCGGGCATCTTTACGATCAGGGGAACCATTATCATCTCGTCTGTGACACCGTAAGAATGAGTGAAGTACATGCCGTGCTCGCCGAATCCCTCGCCGTGATCGGAAGTAACCACGATCATGGAGGAATCGAATAGACCGCGCTCCCTGAGGGCGCCAAGGAAACGACCCAGATAATCGTCTATGTATGCTATCTCACCATCATAAAGTGAGACCGCCCTCTCTATATCCTCTTCCCCCAGGTTCATCCTGTTCTCCCAGAGCCTGGTCATCTCTTTTCCATCGCCGAAGTACTTATTATATTTATCGAACTCGGTGGGCCGGCTCGGCTCATAGACATGCCGGTCATGAGCAACGTAAGGGAAATGGGGCTCAAACAGGTGAAGCCACAGGAAAAACGGCTTTTCCGCCCCTCGATCCAGCCAGCGCAGGATCCCGTCATAGTATTTGTCTATCCCCCTCTGAGAGGAGAAATCGTCATCGAAGAAGTCAAAACCCTGGTCCATCCCGAACCGGCCGGAGCAAAACATGCCGCTCACAAAGGCGGCCGTCTTGTACCCGTAGCGCTTGAGAATCTCCGGAAGGAGCTCGATCGAGTCGGGAACCCGCTTAACCATCGCGGAAGCAGGATACCGCCCCGAAAGCAGGTTCTCGTGGGCCGGCATCGTCCAGTCTGAAAAGCTCGTTGCCTGAAAAAACGTTATCCCTTCACGTCTCAGCTTATCCATGTTCGGGCTGGTATCCCTCCCGTAGCCGGCGTATCCCAGATGGTCCTGCCGCAGGGTATCTATTGTGATCAAGACGATATCGGGCATTCTCTCCCAAAGCACATACGCCGAGACATCGAGAACAAGCATGAGAACCAGGCAGGCCACGCAGCTCCATTTCAGGAGGGCGGAGCGGCCGAAGCGTACCAGCCTCCTATCAAAACCGCGATAGCTCACTCGAAGGAGCACCCGCCACGAGAAATACAGGAAGAGGGGGAAAGTCAGCAAAACAGCCAGAAGAGGCAGCCTGAGCGAGCTGACTATGCTCTCGGGAAGCAGGACGATGAATATACGGCTGATCTGAAAACGATATCCAAGCAGGCAGTACGTGGCGATGGACGATACAACAAGAGCCATGAACAAGCCAATGGTTCCGCGACCCTCAACCGGTGGAACAAGCTTTCCGGCCGACCTGTGCCAGACACGAAGAAGACAAAACGCCGCTATAATGATCAAGCCGCACCAATTGACTAATCTACTCAGAATGAAAAGAGAAGGAGGGAGAATCCTGCAAAAATCCAGTCCGACGAAGACAAGAACATAGATAAGAGCGATCAACAGGTAGACGACGATTCCTGCAGCCGTGAGCCATATGAAACCCCTGCCTTTTTCCTTGCCCACTGATATCTCTTAGTTAATAATTACAACGCTGTACTAATTGAATCCCGGGGCGGCGTACCCAAGCGGCTAAGGGAGCGGTCTGCAAAACCGTTATTCACCGGTTCGACTCCGGTCGCCGCCTCCATTTTTATCCCTGCCAATGGTAATGAATTACCCGGCGAGCAGGGATTCGATCCTGTCGATGATGCGAACGGCGATTTCCTCTTTTGTCGTCCGGTCGATATTCTCGACGTTCCCGTCGCGATCCAATATCGCGACGGCATTGTAATCGCTGCCGAAGCCCATGCCGGGACTCGTTATATCGTTGGCGACTATCAGGTCGAGATGTTTCTTCTCCAGTTTCACGCGGGCATTTTCCAGGAGGTTGCCGCTCTCAGCGGCGAACCCGACGACCACACATGGCCGCTTGACCTTACACGCTTCCGTTAATATATCGGGATTCTCGACGAGCTCCAGTGTCAGTCCGCCCGCGCCTTTCTTTATCTTGTTCTCTGAATAACCGGCCGGCCTGTAATCGCAGACGGCGGCCGCCATCACCAGGACGTCCGCCTCGCCTATGAAGCCGGTGACGGCATCCATCATGTCCCTCGCCGTCCGTACGCCGACCGCCTCGTCGACCCGGGGGGGAACAAGGGCGGCAGGGCCGTAGATCAGTATAACCCTCGCGCCGCGTCGCTTCGCCTCCCTAGCGACGGCGAAGCCCATCTTACCGCTCGAGGGATTTGATATAAACCTGACGGGATCCACCGGCTCCCGCGTAGGGCCGGCCGTGACGAGGTATGTCGGTTTCCGGTTCATGTTGAGGATTTACCGGTTCACCACCTTAAACCACAGAGCACACAGAGAAAAACATAAAAACAATTGCACTTATCCCGGCTTCGCCGGGGACTTTTGCCACTAAGACACTAAGGCACAAAGAATAATTATTATTAGTTCTTCTTCGTGTCTTCGTGCCTTTGTGGCTAGTTTAAATAACAAATTCCTATACTATAAAGTTAAGGGTTGAAAGCGGAAAAACGAATACGGCGGACAGCGACACGGTCGCCTACAGGAGTTTCCGGATTGCGGCCATGATCTTGTCTATGGAGGCAAGGCGGCCCTTCCCCTCGTAGCCGCACGCGAGGTATCCCTCCTCCGGCCCGATGAAATGATAACCCAGTTTCTCCAGCCTCGAGACGTTCTCCCGGACGATGACGTTCTCGTACATGTTGACGTTCATTGCGGGGGCGAAGAGGACCGGCTTCCTCGCAGCCATGATAAGGCAGGTGAGCGCGTCGTCGGCGATGCCGGCAGCGACCTTCCCTATGACGTTCGCCGTCGCCGGGACCACCGCGACAAGGGCGGCGCGATCCGCGAGCGACACGTGAAGGGGGCTCCATCGGGGAACGTCCGCGAAGAGATCGGTGACGACGGGGTTACAGGAGAGAGTCTGGAAAGTCAGCGGGCTGACGAAACGGCGGGCTTTCTCCGTCATCACGACCACCACGTCGCTCCCCGCCTTCCTCAAGCCGCTCACCAGGCCGGCCGCCTTGTAAGCGGCGATGGAGCCGGTCACTCCCACAATGATTGTCTTGTTTTTGAGACCTTCTTCGCTCATCTCATTTCCCCAGAAACCTCTCTATGGCGTCTCCAATGCCCGACGGCCTGCACTTCTCGGCAACGACGATCGCCCTCATGGCGTCGACGGCCCCGTCCAGGTCGTCGTTCACAACGACGTAGTCGTACTCTCCATAAAAGCCCGTCTCCTCGGCGGCCTTCGAAAGCCTCTTCTCCACAACCTCCCTGGAATCGGTCTTCCGCCCCTCAAGCCGCTTCCTCAACTCCGCCATGGTGGGCGGGATGATATAGATATAGACCGCCGGGTACCCTTTTTTCTTTACGTCCAGGGCCCCCTGGACGTCGATATCCAGAATGATGTCCTTACCGGCATCGAGGCGGGACTCTATGAAGGCCTTCCTTGTCCCGTAATAATTGTCGTAAACCGTGGCGTACTCGAGGAACTCGCCGTCGGCGATCTTATCCTCGAACTCCTTCCCCGTCACAAAGAAATAGTCGACCCCATCCGTCTCCCCCTTGCGGGGCGGCCGCGTCGTCATGGATATCGAATACTCCATGCCCGGGAAGATTTCCAGAAGCCGGTCCAGTATCGTGCTCTTGCCCGCGCCGGAGGGCGCAGTCACTATAAACAGAAGTCCCCTTTTCATTGCCTCACTCGATATTCTGAACCTGCTCCCGTATCTTCTCAAGCTCGGTTTTGAAATAGACCGCCTCCCGCGAGATCTCCGCCGAGTTCGCCTTGCTCCCCACGGTATTTATCTCACGGTATATCTCCTGTATGAGGAAATCGAGCGTCCTGCCCACCGGCCTTCCGCCGGACAGAAGCTTTTCGAACTGATTGAGGTGACTGCCGAGCCTGGTGAGCTCCTCCGAAATATCGGAGCGGTCGGCGAAGACGGCGAGCTCCCCCAGGAGCCGTCCCTCGTCCAGGGCAACGTCTTTACCGGTAGAGCGCAACCTTTTTAAGAGGGAAGCCCTGTACTTCTTCATGACCGCGGGGGCGAGCCTGCCTATTTTTCCTACGGCGGCATCGAGCTTCTTCCTTCTCGCCTCGATATCGGCACATATCGCCTCGCCCTCGGCCCTCCTCATCCCGATGAGATCCTTGATGGCGGCCCGGAGCGCCCTCCCGACGGCCTTCCAGCATTCATCGACATCCGGATCGGGCCTGCGAAACTTTACGATCTCCCGCGCGGAGAGAATCATGCCCAGGTCTATATCCCCCTTGAGGCCGAGCCTGCGCTTCAACTTTCTCAGTAGATCGCAGTACTCCTCGGCCAGGCCCTCGTCCACGACCATGTAATCCGACAGCTTCCCGGTCCCCTCGTGCGTTACGGACACCGATACGCGGCCGCGGCTCAACCTCCGGGAGACCAGCCTGCGTATCCCGGGCTCGAGCGCAGCGAGCTCCTTCGGGAGACTGACGGAGACATCGAGCGACTTCTTATTGACCGACTTGATCTCCACCGCGAACCTGCCTGCAGGCGCGGTGACCTCGGCCCTGCCGTATCCGGTCATGCTGCTGATCATATCTTTATCCCCTGAATTTGCCTGATGTTATTAGAAAATAAGAGGGAATGGCAAGGAAAAGAAGGGCGCTAACCCGACTTTCGCAAAGGCACTACAAAAGCAAAATTATTTAGTATCGTTCAAAAGGTTCGGCATTTTGCCATTACATACAAATTCCTCCCCCTTGATGGGGGAGGTTAGGTGGGGGTGAAAAAG
>JAVCDC010000138.1 GCA_030765135.1 Candidatus Tritonobacter lacicola
GTCTCCCTCCGAGAGGGCGCGCAGCTCCACGGTGAGGTCCGTGCCGCCCGCTATTACCTTCGTTTCCCCGCCGTTCCGGGACAGGAATTCGAGGGCTTCCTCCAGGGATTCCGCCCTTACGAAGTCGAAGGGGATCACCGTACCCTCCTTTTTTTCTTGACCAGTTTATGGCCAAGGACGACCCTCTCCAGGTTGATCGGCAGTTCGCGTAGTCTCTTGCCCGTAGCGTGGAAGATGGCGTTGGCGATCGCCCCCCCGCATAGCTCGGCGGTCGGCTCGGCGATGCACTTGGCGCCGTACGGGCCGCACCTGTCCTCGTTCTCCAGTATGAACGCGTCCATCATGCCGACGTCCATCGCCGTGGGGATCAGGTACTCGTCCAGGTTCACAGTCTTCGTCACGCCGTCCACGAGCTCGACCTCTTCCAGGATGGCGTATCCGATGCCCATGGCCACGCCGCCGTATATCTGGCCATTCACGGCGTCGGGGTTGAGGGCTTTACCGACGTCGTGGGCCGCCCAGACGTGTATAACGTCCACCTTGCCGGTCTCTATGTCGACCTCGACCTCGGCGACCTGGCACCCGTAAACGTATGTGAAGTAGGCCGCACCTCTTCCCTCCTTCTCGCTCCACCAGATGGGGGGAGAGTTGTGCCAGGCGAAGGAGCTCAGGTGCATTCCCCCGTCCAGGGCGAGTGTGACGGCATCCAGGAAACCGATTGCTTTATCCGGGTCGTTCCTGACGAATATCCTCTCGTCAGCCGCCGCAAGATCCTGCGGGGACGCTCCCAGCTTCTCCGCCGCGGCCCTGAAGAGCTTCTCCCTCACGCCGATGGCCGCCTTTCGCACTGCCGCCCCGCCCATTATGGTCGAACGGGAGGCGACGGTGGGGCCGCCGTCTGTTATGGTGGACGTGTCGGTCTCCAGGTAGTGTATCCTTTCGATGGGGACGCCGAGCTCGCCGGCTGCTATCTGTGAGAAGACGGTCTTCAATCCCTGGCCCATCTCCACGAGGCCGGTCGATATGTCGACGCTTCCGTCGGAGTGCACCCGCACTATCGCTCCTGTCGCGTCAACGCCCTCGGCGCCAAGGGCGACGCCCCTGTACGAGCACGCGAGACCTATGCCGCGTTTCTTTGTCCGGCTTGCGTTGTTTTCGGGAAATGAGCTCCGCTTCTCATTCCAGGCCGCCGCCTCCGTGGTCACCTTCAATGCCTCGCTTACGCTGACTGTGTGGTCGAGCTCCTGGCCCGTGGCGGTTATGTCGCCGTCGCGCAGGGCGTTACTGAGGCGGAGATCGAGGGGGTCTATCCCCAGCTCTCCCGCTATCTCGTCCATCAGGGACTCGTAAGCGAAGGTTATCTGGGGGGAGCCGAAGCCCCGGAAGGCGCCGGTGTAGGTGTTGTTGGTGTAGGCGCCGTAGACGTCGGTCTTCACGTTGGCGACGCGGTACGGGCCCGTGGCGTGAACCACGGAGCGCCACGTCACGAAGGGCGTCTGGCAGGCGTACGCGCCCCCGTCAGCTGTCATCTCGATCTCCATCGCCATGATCGTCCCGTCCTTCTTCACGCCGACTTTGTATTTCAGGAAGTAGGGGTGGCGCTTGTAGCTCTCGATAATGGAGTCCTCGCGGCTGTTGGTAAGCTTTACCGGCCTGCCTGTCAGGAGGGAGAGGAGGCCAGCGCGGCATCCAAGGACGGACATGCAGTCGTCCTTGCCGCCGAATGAGCCGCCCAGGCACGCCTGTATGATCCGGACTTTAGAGAGTGGGAGGCCCATGAATCGGGAGACGGCGGACCTTATGGAGTAGATATTCTGGTGGGAGCCTTTTACGACGAGCGTCCCGTCGGGCTGGAAGTAAGCCACGACGCACTCGGGCTCGATGTAGGAGTGCTCCACCATCTGGGTGGTGTACGATCTCTTGATGATGATGTCCGACTCGTTGAAGCCCGCCTCGACGTCCCCCTTTCTCGTCATGTGGTGTGCTATCAGGTTGCCCCCCTCGTGGATCTCCGGCGCGCCGGGCTTAAGGGCCTCGCGCGGGTCGAAGACTGCGGGGAGCACCTCGTACCCGACATCGATGAGGCTCACCGCCTTTTCTGCTATAGCTTCGGACTCGGCGGCCACGATCGCTACTGCGTCTCCCAGGTAACGCACCTTGTCGTCGGCGATGGGCTTGTTGTCCTGGATGACTGCGCCGAACGTCTTCTCGCCGGGGATGTCCTTTGCCGTGGCCACGGCGGCAACGCCCTTGAGCCTCCGGGCCTTCGAGGTGTTGATGCTGGTGATCCTCGCGTGGGGGTGTTCCGCCCTCTTCACCCTGGCAAAGAGCATGCCGTCCATGTAAATATCCCCGGCGTACATGGCGGTGCCCTTAACCTTCTCCCGGGCGTCGACGCGCGGAAGTGATTTGCCTATCGTGGAAGTAACGGGGTCCATATTCACCAATTTTCTTATGAATTTCGCGTAATCTTAGCCCATATCGTCCCCGATTGCAATTAATAGCTTGCCCCTGTGCGGCGGAGCGGCAGTGCGATGTCCTGTTTTCATAAAACCACTTGGCTCAAACATGGTGGCGAACCGCGAATTTGAATCTTGAACGGGCCAATATGGTCTATCTAATTGCAACGGCCTGCCCTATAATAAATCGTCATGAATAGCGACATCATCGGCCCCAGCTTCCCCATCGAAAAAACAGCGTTCACCATCATCGATACCGAGACAACGGGTGTGAATCCCGGAGAGGGGCATGAAATTATAGAGATCGGGATGGCCCGTTACTCCGGGAGGAAGGTTACAGATACCTTCGAGACCCTGATACGCCCCACGCTCCATCCGACGAAGGAGGCGGCGGCGATACACGGGATCTCTCCGGAAGAGCTTAAAGAGGCCCCTCTTATCGAGGAGGTAATCGACGGCGTTATCCGGTTCATCGGCGACACGGTTATAGCCGCCCACAATATTAACTTCGACATGACCTTTATCCATACTTCCCTGCGGAGGCTCGGCCGGCCGGTCCTCCGCAACTGGGCCATAGACACAATCCTCCTCAGTATGAGGACGTGGCCCGGTCTGAAGTGCCACTGTCTGAGATGCCTGGGGCCTGCCCTCGAGCTGGACCACAGCGGGACTCACCGTGCGCTTGAGGATGTCTTCGCCACGACGGATCTACTGGATAAGATAATCAGCGAGCTGTTTAAAAGGGGCAGGCGAACGCTGGGTGACCTTAACCCGTTCAAGAAAGATTTCACATGGAGGGAAGGTGACGTTTACCAGGAGATAGAAGCCGGCCTGAGGAGCGCCATGAAGAGAAACGCCTTCGTCCACCTCTATCTCTACGAGAAGAACAACTGCATCTACTTTCGCCAGACCGTGGAGCCGATACGGGTGCTGGAGAACGGCAACCTGTTGGCGCGCGTTCTGGGAGAAGAGAAAGAGATGGAGTTTTCCCTCTCCAATATAATCAAGGTGTCGCCAACGTATAAGGAGTAGAAAGTGGCGGAAATTTTCAGGGTGTACGACATACGGGGCGTCTATCCGGATGAGATAGACGAGAAGATACTCCTCTCCGCTTGACCCCTCACCTGAAGCGGAGGAGGACGATTGCCGCGATGCAGAGCGCCACTCCCGCCATCTCCCTGCGCGACGGTCTCTCCTTGTAGACGACGGCGGAGAGGAGTATCGGGAGGACCATGGACATGCTGAATATGGGATGGACGATGGAGAGAGGGCCCTTCCTGAGGGCCGTCAGGAAAGCGTAGTAGCCGGCGAAGTTGAGTATGCCCGCCGCTGCCCCTACCAGGAGCCGGGCGCCGTCCGGCCTCAACTTTCCGCAGTCCCCGGCCGCGTTCCAGCCGAGGGTCGCGACCGACACCAGGAAGTAGGAGACCGCCATGTAGGCCAGCCTGTCCACTCCCCTCACCGCGGATATCTTGCCCACGGTTATGGAGAGGGACGTGCAGAGGCCCGCCGCCACCGCGAGGGCGATACCAGCCCGCCGCCTCTCCTTCCCGAATCCGCTGCCCGGGGGCCGGGCCACGACCAGGAGCATGGCCAGCGCGCATGCGATGCCGAAGTACTGGGTCGTCGATGGCCTTTCGGAAAAGGCGAAGATCCCGATGAGAACGATAAAGAGGATGTTCAGCTTCGTCAGTGGGAAGACCACCGCCGCGGACGCCTTTTCCAGAGAGACGATCTTACTGACGCTGCCGAACATGAAGAATGTGCCGTTGGCGACGGCGAGGACGGTTATTCCGGCAAGACCGCCGGGGAGGCTCCCCCGCCAGAGAAGGGCGCCGCAGCAGAGGATGAAGACGGTCGTCGTGGCGACCTGGACCGTGGCGACTCCCCCGAGGCCCTTCTCGGCGGAGACCTTGTACATGAAGTCCATCCCGCCGTAGAGGCATGACGCCCCGATGGCGAGGATAAACCAGTCGCACTGGAAAAAGCTTGTGCCCATGTCGATTGCGTGAAGAAATCCTCCTTGACGAAAAGATAGACAGGATAAACAGGATTGACAAGATAAGAAAAAATAAACCAATCACTTTTGGAGTTAGCTTCAATTATTCGGGACGACTTTGTCGTGATCGGTTTTAAGCACCATCACTTTTCCTGAGAGAAGCTTTTTCCCCCACCTTAAATGATGGCCTCCCGGAGGCCATCATTTAAGAAACCAGTAACCAGACAACGTATTTGACCCCTCACCCTGGCGCTCTTCCCTTGGTAAGGGGAGAGGGTACTTAAATCGGCGTTTCCCATTTGTTCGAATCTCCTGCAGCCTCAAGGCCAAGTGATTGCGCATATCAAGCTTTATAAAACGGGGAAAGACCTGGAAACGAAGTCCATTGACAGGGGGATTTCAATGAGAGAGGATGCCTCACCGGTTAGAGAACCCGTCAAGGCGACAATGGTAAATTCAGATACA
>JAVCDC010000075.1 GCA_030765135.1 Candidatus Tritonobacter lacicola
GCCACAGCGACAGCCTCCTGGTAGTACGGAACGAGGGGGGCGACTACAACGTTTACCTCTGGAATATGCCTATGCCGGGAGATTGGACCTACTGGGACGCTGTGGCCAGGAATCCCTCTCCCCGCGCTAGGGATCTGTGGGTCATTCCGTACAGGAACGACATAGCACAGGTCTCCGGTGTGAACAGAGGTGTCTCCCCGGACGAGCTGGCCGTGATGGAGAACTACGGCGGCGACTACAATTTCTATATGTGGAACGCACCCTCTCCCGGCGACTGGATATACTGGGACGCCACCGCGAGAAACCCGTCACCCTTTGCTCGGGATTTCTGGATGATCCCATCCGGCAACGACACGGTGGACATGGCCGCGCCGCAGTGATTCGGAAATAGCCAGGCCTGGATAGGCGCTTGTCTCATATTGTTTGGCGTGTCCGGCTGTAAATAGTGCACCTCAAAATTGCCCACGGACTAACCGGGCCCGGTTTTCTAATGGTATAATCCCCAACGAGAACTGAACCTGGAGCGACCTGCGGGATAGAAGCTTCGAGGATAAAAACGTGATTTACGGAGCCTGATGTAGTCCATGAATTTACTGAAGGATCGAATGGGCTAAAGGGCGCTAAGTCGAAGGTCTTGTCTTGGTGTCATGCTGAAGGAGCCTATGACGATTTTGTCACCTGCAACAAAGACAAAATAAAATTGCCAACCTGAATCCCTCGTACCTATTCATCTCCCCTGTTTATGTTTGACAAAATAGTCTACCGCGGGTTTAATATATCTGATGAAGAGAATTATCACTATACAGACGGGTGAGGTTGAATTTGGCAGTAAAGATGCAATATTAAAATCGAGCGGGATAGGTTCCTGTGTCGTCATTACCGCGTATAGTCCGGATAAAAAGATAGGTGTTATAGCCCACGTCATGCTGCCGGGAGCTTCCCCGGGAGGGAAAGACATTCAGAGAACAAGATATGCCGCGGATGCCATTGACGAAGTAATAGACAGGATGAAACGTTCGGGGGTAGGTAAAGACGATATCGAGGTCTGTCTGGTCGGCGGAGGCAATGTGCTCAGAAGAGAAGATGATGGTATCTGCGAACAGAATATCGAGTCGATTATCGAGATTTTCAATGACAAACATATTGAGATAAGGGCCCAAGTCCTGGGGGGCGCAGAGAGGAGGAGCGTTTCGCTGGATGTTGATAAGGGAACGGTGCATTACACGGAGGGGGATGGGAAGGAAAAGCTGCTGTGGGGTGAAGGGAACACAGATCAATGAAGATAATGTGAGTGGCATGTACCGGTTTACGCCGTCGCCCGGCTGGTGAGGTTATTGATGCAGAAGAGATGAAGGGAGAACACAGGGGATAACACAAAATCACGCAGATAAGAACACAGATTTACACAGATGGACATAGATTGCGACAAGGGGGGTATTTTGAATAAAAATAATGATAGAGCCGGAACAAAAGAGCAGCAGCTCAGAGCCGCCAACCAGCAGTTAAGCGAAAGCGAGCAGCAGCTCAGAGCCGCCAACCAGCAGCTTGACGCGAGCAATCAGCAATTGAGAGCAAATGAGCAGGAGTTGCGCAAGCTTAACCTTGATCTGCGGGAGCGCGTCAAGGAGCTGGATTGTTTATACGGCATTTCCGTACTTGTGGAGAAGCCGATGATTACGCTGGAGGGGATACTTAAGGGGGTGGTTGATCTCATTCCCTCCTCCTGGCAGTATCCGGAGATCGCCTGCGCACGAATCGGCCTGGGGGCTCTAGAATTCAAAACGGCGAACTTCAGGGAAACCCCCTGGAAGCAGGCCCGCGACATCGTCGTGCGGGGCGAGCAAGCCGGTACTTTGGAGGTCTGCTACCTGGAAGAAAGGCCGGAAAGCGATGAGGGGCCTTTCCTGAAGGAGGAGAGAAATCTAATCAGCGCCATCGCGGAGCGATTGGAAAGGATCACCGACCGCGAGCGTTTGGAAGAGCGTCTCCGCCACGTTCAGAAGATGGAGGCAGTTGGGACGCTTGCCGGGGGGCTCGCGCACGATATTAACAATATCCTCGCCGGAATTCTCGGCTATACCGCTTTATTGAAAGAAAGTCTCGAAAAAACCAGCGCAGCTAGTGCTGACATAGAATCGATCGAGAGGTTGTCGTGGAGGGCGTCAGACCTCACGAAAGCACTCCTGGCTTTCTCCCGCAAGGGGATGTATAGGCCTCAGGTGTTGAACATCGATGACATCATTGGGGAAGTACTCAAAGTTGTAGGGCAAACCGTGGGGAAGAGGGTCGACGTAAAGGCGGAGCTGCTTCCGGCTGTTCCAAACATAATCGGCGACGAGGGCCAACTCAATCAGTCTTTTATGAACCTCTGCATCAATGCATGCGAGGCCATGCCTGCCGGCGGTCGTCTTAGCGTTAGGACCGCGCAAGCCGCGATGGATAAAAAACTTATAAAGATATACCCTTACCTGAAAGAAGGACCTTACATATCGGTCAGTATCTCCGACAACGGAACTGGCATGGACCCCGAGACGAGGGAGCGTGTCTTTGAACCCTTTTTCACCACCAAGGAGGATAAATCCGGGACGGGGCTGGGGCTTTCCATGGTTATAGGCATCATTGAGGGGCACGGGGGATGTATCGAGGTTGAGAGCGAGCTTGGCAAGGGGAGCACCTTCACCGTTTACCTGCCTGCCACGGAGGAAAAGATAAAGGAGGCTCCGCCGAGGTCTGTGGGTACCTTGAGGGGCCATGAGACAATCCTTCTGGTTGATGATGAGGAAGATTTTAGGCGTAGCACCGGGGCCTGGCTTAAAGAGCTTGGTTACACGGTGATCGATGCGGCAAGCGGGGAAGAGGCGATAAGGCTGCTGGAGAAAATGAAAGGTGACATCGACTTTGTCATTCTCGACATGATAATGAAGGGCATGGGAGGAGCGGAGGCTTTTAAGAGGATGCGGAAGATGGCCCCAGATATACCGATAATGGTCTGCACTGGCTACTCTGTTGCCGCTGATGTGCAGCGCCTCATAGGTAAAGGCAACAGCGGCTTCATCCAGAAGCCTTTTGAACACGAGATCCTCTCTCTGAGGATCAGGAAGCTTCTCGACGCCTATTAAATGTTAAGGGGCAATTCTACGTCGGGATCAGCAAGTTTGGCCCCAAGCGGATCAGGCAGCATAATAAAGGCCAAAGCAAGTGAGCCTGCCGAACTGTCGAAGTGCCCCGTCGCTTGTCCTGATCTGGGTCGAAGGGTCCCCGCCAAGTATTTGGGGTAGGGTTTCATGCCCTTCCCGAATTGTTTTCACTGGGGCGACGGAACGGTCAGGTATTTCCTAGCAGCTTCTCCGCGAGTCGCTCAAGATGGTAGATGAACAAGTCTTTCGACCACAATTCGATGCTTTCCTGTTCGGACGACATGATAAAGCGGGCGACGTCATTCCTGGCGGCGTGCCAGTCGATATCATCGATTCTGTTTTTCATGGCGTTGACGTACCATTCGGCGGTCACCCTGGGCCGCTGCCCGGCCCACGGACCCTGCTGGTTCAGGGCGTTCGCCAGCAGTTCGTAATTGGGAACAACGCTTCTGGACGAGTACCACAGGAAGTCGTACCAGTCCCTTCCCTTGGTGTATTCCCTGCACAGCAATGCGTGGGACTTGGAACCGAAACCGGATTCAAGAGTCATCGAGGTGATGGCCGCTGTCACCGGGAAGGTGATGTACCTCGTTTCAAAGATCGCGCCGGTTGGGGGGTTGGTGTCCACTTCGATCTTGATGCGGATCTTCTTTGAGGAGTGTTGTGCATAAGGCAATTCCAGGTTCAGAATCTGCCCTATCGAATCAGTCTTGAGGAAGACCTTCCGGACGGCTGTCTCTATTGTGGCTCTGTCCTGGACATTGAAACGGATGCCCTCCGCCTCGCAGTCGTGAC
>JAVCDC010000143.1 GCA_030765135.1 Candidatus Tritonobacter lacicola
CCTTTGCAATATGACAATTCAAGCAGGACTTTTGGGATTTTGTAATTTTGGAGACGGAATTTTGGGGAGGAATTTTGGGGAGGAAATTTGGGGACGTTGTTGACTATCTCAACTTACTCTATGACCGCAGAGGAAAGGTCGCCGCTTTTCTATCGTTCACAGGGAAGGGTTGACCCCTTTCCCTGCAACTCTCTCCCGGATCGCTTAACCTCTTTGCGCGAATCCGCGCGAAACTTCACGTCCTCGAAGCGCGGTTTTTCCCGAGAGGATTTGGAAGAGGCGCTGTTGGCGCTCCGCGCGGTTCCCGTGAGGGGTTGCCAGTCGGCGTCGTGGCCGTTTGTCGTGATTCCATCGTTGCTCGCCCAGTTACCCGGGTCCGAGCCCTCGCCGGCCGGGTCGATTCGCTCCATGGTGCGCTTCTCAGTGCTCGTGCCGGCGTACCAGCCGCCGCTGCAGTCTACTTCATCCTCTATCTCCTCGGACGCGTTTTTAAGGACCAGGTGCTCGCCGCTGTTATGGAGACCGCTCCCGGAAAAGGGCCCCACGGTATTCGCGGGGATATCGATCACGGTGGTATCGTCGGTGCGCTCGATGAGGAAATAGCCATGCCCTTGGACGGTGCCGGAGAGCGGAATGATCACCTGATCCCCGCCGTCCTCGCACAGCTCCCAGCCTGTAAGGTCTATGGCCGTAGGTGAATTGTTATAGAGCTCCACCCACTCGTCGGTTGAGCTCGCGGCCGTCCCCGCCCAGGCAACCTCGTTAATCACCACGGCCACAGCGGACGCGCTTTGATACTCGTGGGCGCCCATGTCCGTGGTGTTCGTCACCTCGTGGCCCACGCCGGGGATGTCCACCGGCCTGGGGGTGCCCTCGAAATCAAGCCTGGGCGCACCCGCGTCGATCCCCATATCGATGCACGGGGAATCCTCCTGGAGACGGTAATCCTCACCCGGATCACCGGGGCTCACGAAGAGAGGGTCCTCCGATATATCGCCCGTGCCCGGCGCGCAGCCGTCGTAGTTCAACCCGGAATTGGACCACACGTCGTTATAGAGGATCTCGGGAACTGCCGATTCGCGGCACCGGATCCCCGCACCGTTGGCGACGATGATGTTGTTCTGAATGGTGGGCGTTGAACTCCCGAAACAGCCGATGCCGCAGTCTCCGTTTATATAGATCGTGTTGTTGCTGATGAAGGGATGGGCATTGTGTCCTATACATATTCCGTCCTCTGCATTCCCGACGATCAGGTTGTTGACGATGGTGGGGTATGCATCCTCCCAGCACTCGAAAGCGTTATTGCTGTCGTTGTAATAGAACTTGTTGCGGGTGATCAGCGGATGAGCATCGTTCCGCGTATAGAGACCCACGTTCTCCACATGGACGGTGTTATTAATTACGATGGGTGAACAGTTGTGGGACTGGATACCATCGAAGCCCCGGATGGTGAAGCCGTCTATCCGGCATTCGTCTGCGGCGATGACGGTGTAATTGTTGGGTACGGGTTCCGTCCACTCGTTGACGATGGTCGTCTCGTATTCCTCGATGTCCCTTGTCCAGTTTGTCCCCTCGTAGCCGCCGTAGAGGGCAATGCCCTGCGCAAGGGTCACTCTCTCTTGATACTCGCCCTGCGCCACGAAGATGGTATCCCCGTAGTCTGCGGAGTCGACACCGCCCTGGATATACTGGTGGGGATGCTCACGCGTCCCCTCCCAGGGGCCCGAGACGTTGCCCTCGTCAACGTAGATCACACGATCAGGCAACGGGGGGAAGCCGTAATGATACCCCATATCCACCTGGCCGAGATCGGTCACCTCGTCAGTGTGGGTGGTCAATTCATCCATGCACATAGATTCATCCGTAGTATCGAAGCAGATATTCCCCGCCAGGTCGCTGCCCGCATTCACGCACGGGCTGTCACTAGGCTGGCCCGCCGGAACCTGGCTCAGGTAGTAGTCGCCGTCGGGCCCATGGACAAACAAGGGGTCGGCATCTATATTGCCCTCTCCCGGATAGCCTCCCTGCACGTCCGAATAGCCTGGGCAGACAGAGGAGAAGTCTGAGTAAAAGACCGGCCAGTAAGGGGCGGTATTGTCCCAGACGATGCAGTCGGTCAGCCCCACAGCGTCCCACTCGGGGTAACACCCCATGGAATGTATTGCACCCCCCTTGCTCAGGGCCTCGTTATCGACAATGACTGTATTCATGAGCCAGCTGTTGGAAATCCAGGTGGCCAGACCGCCGCCACGGCCCGCCGTATTACCCGCTATGATATTATTAATGGAGGTAAAGGAGCTGTCAGTACCTATGAAAATACCCCCGCCGCTGTAGTAAGGGCCCTCGCCCGCGGTGTTCCCCTCTATGAGATTGCCTATAAGCATGAGTGTAGACCCGCAGCAATGGATACCGCCCCCGTCCCCGCTCACCGAATTGTCGCGTATAATATTATTCACAACAATCGGTGAGGAAGAATAATACTCGCACTGAATTCCACCACCGATAATAGCCGAGTTGCCCTCTACCCTGTTATCACTGATCATTGGGGAACCGTTATGGCAGTATATCCCGCCGCCTCCCCAGTCCACCGAATTATCGACTATAACATTGCCGGTAATTAGAGGAGATGAATCCTCGCAGTATATCCCGCCTCCGTCATCGGCATGACCGTTCCGAATGGTCAGGCCGGTTAAAATGGAATCGGCACCTTCCCCCGAGTCGAAGGTGACGACGCTGCCGTTCTGTCCACCGTCAATGATAGTGGCGTCCACCACATCGGGAATACCGGGCGCAACGCTTCTCACGGTTATGGCTTTTCCATCGAACGTGATGTTCTCCGGGTACACCCCTTCTCCTACTACAATAACGTCACCACCCTGTGCCGCGTCGATCCCTTCCTGAATCGTATGATACTGGTCGGGGACATAAATGATCGCTCCCTGGCCACTCCCGATCCAAAGAAGAACCGCCACGACTGAAAAACCGAATCCTGTAATCCTTTTCATCTACTACCTCCTTTATTGCTTGTATAGCTTCCGTTTCAACCTTTCATTTTTTCATAGAGCTTTTTGCACTACCAGGCGGTCCGCATGAGCACCGGTTGAGGGAAACATTAATACGCGAACGAAGCCTTTTGCCCCACTACCATTACCTATAACACCGCTTCTTCTGATTTCTTCCAAAAAATACCTTATTTTTTAAAATCCCTCTTATTGTTCCCCCTCACCCGGCCCGGCGTTGCCGGGCCACCCTCTCCCTCGAAGGGGAGAGGGGAATTAAATACCGAAGGGGTCAGGTTGGCTGCACTGATGTCGCTTGTTCCCCGTTAGGGTAGGGGGCGTTACTTACCTGTCAGGCTTAATTAAGTTTTTTTCTTACCTCTGCCTCGGAATTATCGGAATGGATGCCCTGGGCGATGACATGATTTGTCAAATCGTCAATGTATAGGGACAGTATCTTGTCCAGTTCCACAAATTCGGGCCAGAGTGTTTCCTCGGCAAAAGCAGCAGGCATCTTGGCCATCACGGTCGTGTAGCGCTGGCCTCTATAACGGTAAGGTTTAATTCCGTAGCGGCGTAATAAAGCGACAAAGAGTCTTCGCGACCACATATGCCCCAGAGTAAATTTGAATTCCACGAGAGGATCGAGTTTTTTAAGCTTCTGAAGACGCCGGTGGATTCTTTCCAGGGCACTGGCCGCGGCGGCCCGCTCTCCAGGGGTAGTTGCTCCGGCGAACAAGGCCTCAATGCGTTTTATTTTCTCCAGAATTTTTTGCTCGTCGTTCATTGTCTTTGCCGCAATTGGAGCAGCTTAGAGAGAATGCGGGCAATGTTCCATGCGTCGTCGCCCGCACGATGGTGGGTTCCCTCAAGAGAAAGGTTACAATATCTCAGGGCCCCCGACATACCTGTTTCCCGAGGGAGGCCGTTTATGATCGCGAAGAGGTTCTTAACGTTGATGTGACTCGGACCGAACGGGTATTCAACGTCGTACAGCCGGCACTGTTGTTCGAACTTCTTTCGGTCGTAGTCACCATAGCTGGCCCAGGTGCGGTTCTTGGTCAGGTATTTCTTCTTCAGCAGGGTGCAGGCTTCCCGAAAGGATATCCCCCTTTCAACCAGTTCCTGGGTCAGCGTGGTAAGCCGGGTACAAAATTCGCTCACGGTTGAATGTTCCGGTCTGACCGGGATGCTTTCTTTCCCCAGTCGTCTTCCGGATGAGATATCAAGGGGGGAGACACCGATCTCTATAATCTCGCTCACCTGTCCGGCAGGAGCTTCACCTTCCCAGCAGGTTGATTCAACGTCGATGACGATAATCTGGTCTAATCGTTTTATCATGCTTGATTATTAGAAATACCAGTTCTATATTTCAAGGGTAAAATTATAAAATTCTGTGTGAATTAGGGTGGGGGAATTGCGAGGATTTCAAGGCGCTTATAAACCTCGGCGTTTTTCACGAGCATTTATTGTTCGTTTGGTAGTGATCATTACTTCTTGCTATGAGCGTGGTTATGAATTTTTTTCGCAAAAATGAAATAAAGCTTGCCGTAAGTGGCGATTATGTTAATCTTCTGCGCTTCGTTTTCGTTACACGGGTGTGGAAGGAGTAAGAACATATGAAAAAGAGAGATACTGCAACAAGGGTAAAAAAAGCGAGAATTACTGCCGGCATGGGCAGGTTCATCATAGATGCATTGGCACTTGGTTCGAGGATCATAACCGGGGAGGATATTTTTCGCGGTAAGTAACGATGCCGGTAAAGGCCGGAGATTGCTTTTCCGTCACCGCTTTGCGGTGCCGGATCGCGATAACTTCATTCAAAATTACCGGACGGCTTCTGAAGGCCGCGGCGACCTTCTTGGCTGCGAAGCCCTATTCGTGGAGTGAGGGAAGATAGACCCGGTTCAATGGTCCGGGTTTGCTCAAAAAGCCGGGGGCAGGTCCGTCCTCACGCTTTAATCTTTGACCTGATGCCGCCGAGGTCGAAGCCCAGCATCTCGACGGTGTCGAGGAGGTCGAGCAGGAAATCCCTGCGATCCTTTACGAAGCGATTGAGATCGGGCAGGACGCTGTTCCTGTAGAAGTAAAAGAGCTTCGGCTCTGTATCGTATCTCCAGAACGAGAGGGGAAGGGGAAGGATGAGGGATATCAGTTCCTTCATAAACTTCGCTGATTTGGCATCCTTCTCCCGTGTCACCTTATCGCAGAGGTCCTTCAATACCGACCGGATATTTCTGTCGAAGTCGTACCAGTGGATGTTCAGTTTATACCGGAGCGTCTTTCTGAGGTAATCCTCCAGGACGAATATTTTCTCCTCGTCGATCTCCTTCTTGAGGTCGCCCGACAGGGAAGTGAAGTTTCTCGTAAGGGCGAGCTCGATATCCTTTTTCAGGTCGTCGGGGAACTCCATGCCCAGCTTCCAGTAGCCGGTCATGATCGGGAAGTACTCGTGGAGAAGCTTGCTGTACATGGACCGCATTTTCTCTATCTTCTCTTTGATTATGATGTTGAATATCCGGTTTCGCTCGTCCCTGAAGAGATCCTTCAGGCCGAATGACCGCCCCCAGAAGAGGAAATTCGTGATCTCATCGATCTCGCCCCTTAACACGTCCTCTTCCGTCAGATGAAGAATTGATTTCTTGAACTTCAGGTACTCGTTTTCGCCCGCGTATTTCTTGACGTAGCAAAATATTTTTATGTCTGTCAGCTGGGTGACGAGAAAGATCATGCGCCCGGTTTCCCGCGTGGGGGCGCTGACGATCTCCAGGTCCCCCGCCAGGATCTTTATCCCGGCGAGCTCCTTGCAGAAGCTATCAAGGAGGTTGAAGGTGTAGCAGTAAAGCGAATCGGGCTTCTGCTCCAGTAGGAGGGATATCGCGTAGTGGCTTACAAGCTGTTCCCTTGACACGATGGACGGCCTGACGAGCTTCTCATAGACACCCCACCCGTCTCCGTACTCCCGCAGGTTGCTCTTGGCCTCCTTTAGGGCGGGCAGGAAGAGCCCATCCAGGTTCTTACCCGTGAGTTCCCGGGCAAGCTGTATCGCGCGCGCGGCGTACAGGATGTTCTGCACCGCCTCCGTCCCGGATATCTCGGCGAAGAACCACCCGCAGCTCGTGTACATCAGGAGGGAGTGCTTCTGCATCTCGAGCAGGCTGAGCCCGCGGACCACGACATCGTGGGTCGGTTTTACCTTCAGGTGACTTTTAAAGAAGGCCTCGATTTTTTCTGGGGAACGGTCGAGAATGATATCGATGTAGTCGTTTCTCGCCGTCCACGGGTCCTTGAATATCTTACCGCCCGCCTCTTCGTAAATGCGCGCCAGCTCGTCCCTGAGCTTATCGAGTGCCATCCTCATCGGCGCCCGCCACTTCTGGTCCCAGCCCGGGCGGCTGGAGGTCGTGCAGCCGCAGTCGTTCTTCCAGCGGTCCACGCCGTGGGAACAGCTCCACGATGTCCCCTCACCGTTCCTGCCCGTTTTTATCTCGACGGTCCAGTCCGGGGGATTCAGCTCGAGGTATGACGCGTAATTGACGACATGGATATTCCTTTTGGGGAGCTCGTATTTAAGCAGGTAGGCGAGCCCCATGTCCGCGAACGACCGGTGGTGGCCGAAGGATTCGCCGTCGGTAACTATGCTCACGAGCTGGGGGTCGTTGCTGTTCGGGTCGAAGTGCGATTCTATCCTGTCGGCAAAATATTTTGCGTCAACCAGCACGTCCTCGAAGGCGACCGCCTGGGACAGCGACATGTTGTAGAAGAAAACGTCTATGTGTTTGCCACGGACGGTCTTTCCCTCTCTGTTTTTCAGGAACAAGCGGTACGGCCTCCTTGTGTCGATCGTCCCGGCGCTCACGTCGATCCATTTCTTCCCACCCATCTTCCTTATCCTCTCCGCCTGGGTGGGTGAGAGGATGATAAATTTAATTCCGAACTTTATCAGGACCTCTACTGTCGCGTAATTACAGGCCGTCTCGGACAGCCACATCCCCTCGGGTTTCCTCTTGAAGCGTTGCTCGAAATCCCTGATACCCCAAAGCACCTCGGTCACCTGGTCGCGGCGGTTCGTGAGGGGCATGATGACGTGATTGTATATCTGGGCCACAGCGTTCCCGTGGCCGTTGTTCCTCTCCCGGCTTATCCTGTCCGCATCAAGAATCCATTCGTATCCATCCGGGAACTGTCTTTCGTACCAGCTTATGAGAGTGGGGCCGAAGTTGAAGCTGATGAGTGCGTAGTTGTTGACGAGGTCTATAGTCTTGTTCCTGTCGACGTTCTTGATCCGGGAGTTCGCGTTGGGGAGATAGCATTCGTACGCTATTCTCTCGTTCCAGTTGTGGTAGGGGGCGGCTCCGGGCTGCTTCTCTACCGCCTCGAGCCACGGGTTTTCGCGGGGCGGCTGGTAGAAGTGCCCGTGCAGGACGACAAATCTGTTATGAGCGTTATTTTCCATATCCGCTGTAATTATAGAGGGTGCCCTCGTTGGCCGTCTTTAATATTCTTTGAAATACCGACCGTCTCTTGCAAAAGGCGTAGAGTCTCTCTGACGCGGTAACCGGCATCCCGCGCCGCCCGGAGCAGTTTCACCGCCGCACGGAAACGGCCGGCGTCCACACGGGAGAGCGCCTCCTCCCTGGTGCGGGCATCCGCCGCCGCCGTTATGGTCGAGACGGCGAAGAGCCAGTGGACGAGCTCCTCGAAGCGCTCCTTCCGGAACCACAGGGCGCCGGCGAATCGGTTGAACTGGAGGTAACCCTGAACATCGCGGTCTTTAAGCAGCCTCTTCAGCTTTATACCGACACCCTTGTGCGGCGACTTCCACCATGCCTGGTATTTGCTGAGGATCTTGACGAGGCGTGCCTCCCGGACAGCCGTTTCCCGATCGCAGCCCAGCGACCGCAAGGAACGGGCGATGATTTTTCCGAGCCGCCACTCGTCGATCCACGCGGCGCTCCGCCTGCCCTGATCGTTCGGGTGCGTGACCAGTCCGAGAGACCGGACGACCGCCCAGGGCAACGCCACACGCCAGAAACCTAACTGCGGGTCGTCGCCCGCGGGAAGAAGCAACCTGAGGTAGGCCAGGGCCTTGGCCCCATCCCCGTCCCGCACGTGGGCGGGCGCCTCTTCCCCGCCGGACCGGACGGCGATCCGCTCTTTGATCTTCTCGAACGTTCTCTTCCCGATGCCCCTCACTTTCACGATGTCCCGTGACAGCTTGAAATCCCCCATCTTCTTGCGGTGTTCCACAACGGCCTTTGACTTCTTCGGCCCGATCCCGTTCAACGTCCTGAGCTCTTTCTCCCCGGCCTTGTTGATGTTTACGCCGGCGGCTTTGCCCATCAGCTCATCGAGACAGCGTGCAGGGCCTGAAAATCTCTCCTCCATCTCCGGGCCGCCGAAGAGGAGGAGGATCGCCCTCAGGGTACGGCACTGGAAATCCGCGACAGCGGACACGTCGCCCCTGCCCCCGCCGAACTCCCGGACCTTTGAAAGAAGCTCCTTCGTTCCGGGGAGGAATAATGATTCAATACCCTCCTCGATCATCCCGGCCTCATCTTCCCCGCCCAGGAGAACAAGCGACCTCAGGGTCTCGGCGCAGAGGAGGGCTGCGAGCGGGCGGTGGAGGGGCTCCATGTAAAGGTCCCTCAACGCCTCGTTAATGTCCGGCACCCCCCTGCCGCCGAGAGAGCGCTCTAGCCGCGCCAGGGCGCCGTCTGGGCGGTCCGACACCTCCCGGAAATCCATGAAAACGTGATATTGATAGGCGTTTAAAAAGAGGTGGAGGCCTCTGTCGGCGAGATCACGGCTTCGCCGCACGTACTGAAGCCCGTCCTTCAGGTCCCTGAAGATGCAGTAATCGTTCTCGCCTGCTTTGAGCGCGAGGCCCCTGGCCAGGTTTACCTGCGAGAGCTTCTTTCCCCTGCTCCCGTCCTTCTCGGCCCGGGCAACAGAGGTGCGTATCCAGCCGGAGGTGCTTCCGAACCTGTTGTAATAGACGATGAGTGCCCTTTCGCTTCCGCGGTGGTTGGAGTAGGCGAATACATCCTCGTTAACGCGGCCGTCTTCAGTGAAGAAGTCATAGAGCGAAAAGTTCTCCACGTTGCTGAAGAGGTAGCGCTTCTTCATGAGCGGAAAAATCTCAGCCTCGTGGCGGCGGACCAGGTATGTGTCGACCGGCTCGTTCCAGTAGGCCTTCCTGTATTCCATGCCGTATCGCTCGCTGAGCCCCTCGATCTGGCCGTGCCCTAAAAGCGGGAGGCCCGGCATCGTCACCATCATCATGCAGACGCCGAAGTACTTGTCCCCGCGGCCGAACTGGAGGACCGCGGTCGCCTCGTCGGGGTTGCTCATGAAATTAACGAAGCGCTTCAGTATCTGCGGGTCGAACTCGAGGACGTCCTTCATGACCTTGCGGTACTCCGAGTTCATCTCCATCTTCAGCATGTTCATGAAGGCGCTGTTGTAAACCCTGTGCATCCCCAGCGTTCTGACGAAGTATCCCTCGAGCAGCCAGAAGGCCTCGGCGAGGAGGAGCGTGTCCGGAACCTCCTTCGCCACCCTGTCCACGACCTCCCGCCAGAACTCGTGAGGGAATAGGCGGTCGAACTCCTCCCCGGACAGGCCCTTCCCCGCTCTCGACGGGATAGCCCCTCCCGCCCCCGCTGGTGGGTACCACAGGCGCTGGAAGTGCATCTTCGTCAGGACCATCGCCGCGTCGAAGCGGATTATGGGGAACTTCCGTGCCACGTGGAGTATCGTCTGAATGACGGCTTCCCGGACTTCTGCTTTCAGGAAGTCGATCTGGGCCGTGTCGTTCCACGGCATGCTGGTGCCGTCGTTGCCGTGGTAGATGTAGCTCACCTCCCCGGTGGCGCGGTCGACCCGCTTGAAGACGACGGCGGCGTCGCGCATGGTCCAGTAGCCGTCCTCCAGGTAGACGGACATGCGGGGGTCGTCGGAGAGGTCCATGCCCGTGAAGCGGTATCTCGGGAACGGCGTCCGTGACGTCTGGATAAACCACTCCGGATGCTCGACTATCCACCTGGAGCAGATTCCCGTGTGGTTGGGCACCATGTCGCTTGAGAGTCTTATCCCCCTGCGCCATGCCCGCTCCCGCAGGTTTTGCATGGCCTTCTCGCCGCCAAGCTCGGCTGCGATGACGTAATCGTAAAGCGAGTAGGCCGATGAGGCGGCCTCGCTGTTGCCGCAGGCCTGCTTGATCTTCCTCGATGCGTGGCTGCGCTCCCAGGCGCCGATGAGCCATAGGCCGGTGAATCCCCATCTCGCGAGCTTGTCGAGTTCCATGTCCGGAATCTGGTCCAGCCGGGTGATGGGCCGGGCGTACCTCCTGGATAGCTGGTCCAGCCACACGAAGACGTTCTTCGCCAGGAGGACGACGCGCGGCATCCATGCGGAGTCTTCGCTGAAGCGCTCGTATGCCTTGCCCGCGCCCGCGCCCGCCTCGAGTGCCTCCAGGCCGGCCTTGATGTCCGGCACAGCGACGGTACCCGGCCCCGCCATCCTGATCTGGGTTTCCTCCCGGATGATGTCAGCCGCGAGCAGGATGCGGTTCATGAGGTCCGTGGGCAGGAGAAGACTCCAGCGGCTACGGATGTAGGCCAGCTGTCCTTCCAGTGAGTGGGGGGAGGCGACTGCAGGAGCCTTCAGCATTCCCGCGAGAGGCAGCCCCTCCGGCCCGAAGACGGGCTGTGTTCCGTAGAACTCGCCGAGCAGGCGCAAGGCCTTCCTGTACGGGGCGCGCTTTGCAAGGTCCCTGTCGTCGAAAAGCTCGCGGAAGGGGGAGAAGGCCGGGTTGTCGTTTTGCAGAAAGAGAAGCAGGAGGTTCTCTAACGCCAGTTGCCTGTTCGGGATGCCCGCCGTCTCCCCCTCCAGGTGTTCCCGTGGCGCCGATGCCCCCCGGTATACGGTCAGTGGCGGGAAGGACTCCACGAAATTCAGGAGGACGTCATCGACACGGTCACGGCCGAGGCCCTCCACGAGAAAAGCGAGGGCCTTCTCCAGGACGCCGGGGTTTACGCTCCCGCGATACAGGTCGGCGACGTAGTGCAGTATGGCGCTGATCAGGCCCACCGCGTTGAGCTGGCCGGCGCGGGCGGCGCTTTCGGGATGGGAGAAGAGATCCCGCGTCTCGTTCATCCTGTCCGTCAGGGCCTGGACGGTGAAATAATCGGAGTGGATTACGTTCCCCTCGATGCTGTACAGGCTCTCCTCGAAGGCGTAGCGCTCCCGCGCCTCCCTGGACAAGCGGAACTCCAGCCGGGGCTCTTCCCCGCCGGAGGCGGCCTTGCTGTCAGGCTTTTCCATAAAGTAACCGGTCTTTCCGTTATCTGGATTAGACTATGCGGGAATCAGATCGTAAAAGTAAAGAGAGTTTCTAAGGACCGTATTACCGGCCGAGAATGGGATCCTCTCTTTAAAGTTGGGTCCGTCATAGACGAAGGAGTGAAACTCGCCGTTCTCACCGCAAGGGTCGACTGTGCCCGGGAGCTCGTTCAGGAACTCGTGGTCTATGAGCCTTCCCGCGAAGCGACCATCGAGCACACTGGAGTCGACACAGGTGACGACCGCCTTGAAGCCGAGATCGATGAACTCCCGCGCAAGCTCACCGGTGTCCCTGCCCCATAATGGGAACAAGCCTTTCATCCCTGCTCTTCCGAGGTTCCTTTCCCGGTACTTCCTGACACCCTCTAAAAAAATATCCCCGAAGGCCACGCGGGATACGCCGCGCCCGAGAAGGTCGAGCATCTGATCTTTCATTATGGAGTCGTATTGCATGTGGGAGCAATCTTTGGGGATGTAAACCTTGATGAGGGGCAGGCCCGCGGAGCGCGCCTGCCTTTCCACGAGGCAGGTCCTCACACCGTGCATGCTCACCCTGTCGTATTCCGCGGTCACCGTGGTCAGCAAGCCCGTTATATTGATGGCGGCTGCCTGCTGAATCTTATAGAGGACTATTGCGCATTCCTTGCCGCTGCTCCATGAGAGGATCGCTTTCATATTATCCTGCAAAAAATGGTTGGTTCTGTTCTAAAAGTGCGGGTATTTTTAATATGCATAGCTGCAATATTATCCGGTTAAATGAGTTTCTGAGTTACATGAGGTATGGATACATAAAACTCATAAAACTCATTTAACTCATAGAACTATTATGACCCTTGTAGTTTTTTATTCCGATTACGTTGCTGGTGCCTCATAGTTATTTTTTCGTCGGAAGCGGTAGATGTAGAATGTCTCCAGGAGCGACCTCTTTCGGGCGTCGATGATGTATCTCCAGCCGAGCTCTTGTGCGATATCGAGGACGCGCTCCGGGGCGGCGAGCGACGAATAGATCATCTGCACGGCCCCGCCCGGTTTGAGGTGTTCCGCAGCCTCTTCGAAGAACCTTCTCGCCAGTTTTTTGCCGGGATCGAACCAGGCGCGCTCTATGTCTTTCGCCGGCATCCCCTCCATGTAGGGAGGGGTGAAGATGATGAGGTCAAACTTTGCCCGGGGGTGCAGGGCGTCGAAGAGGTCACTCTGAATTACGAAGACCTTATCGGCAACTCCGTTGGCCAAGGCATTCTCCATCGTTTTGCGGGCCGCTGAAAAATTGATGTCTATGGCGATGACCTTTTCTGCCTTCCCGGCCGCTGTTATTGCCTGGATGCCTGCGCCCGAACCCATATCGAGCACTGTGGAGCCATCCTCGACCTCGATATTCCGGGCCACGAACTTGCTCGTCATATAGAACTTCGGGTTGAAGACGTGCCTGTCCGTCCGGTAGGTTTTTCCCAGGACCTCCACGGTGGCGGGCTGCCTTTTCTGGAAACTCCTGAATGCCAGGAACGCGATCTTTTGCCGGAGCTTATTCATACTGAGAATAGCCCATCTATAAAGGGCAATAATCGGAATAATCATTCGCCCTTTCGCGCGAAAGGGCGAATGATCTTATGTCCTTGTGGTTATTCTCCTTTGCCCTGCATGATCAGTGAAAATGCCCGCCGGTCGGGCTTGATGTCCCTGATCTCGATTTTACGGTAGCCGGGTTGCGATACCGTCAGTTCTATTTTGTTTTCTCCCAG
>JAVCDC010000067.1 GCA_030765135.1 Candidatus Tritonobacter lacicola
AGCCTTTTTAAGCGTTAATAGCTTTACTGTCTCGGAATTTTGCGTCTGAAGCCGCAACTTCGACAAAAAAACTCCGACGAAGTCGGGGTGTTAATAAATTTGCGAACGAAGTGAGCTAATTTATGAAGAAGAAAGCATTCAGTGGAGTTCAGCCGACGGGCCTGCTTCACATCGGCAATTACCTGGGAGCTATCAGGAACTGGGTGGGCTTGCTCAATCGGTACGAGTGTATCTTCTGCATAGTTGACTATCACGCTATTACAGTCCCGTACGATCCCCTCTCCATGCAGGAGAAGATACTTCAAACAGCCATTGCCTATATTGCTTGTGGAATAAATCCGGACAAATGCACTATCTTTGTTCAATCTCATGTGCCCGAGCACACAGAACTGACTTGGATACTAAACACAATTGCGCCTGTGGGTAGGTTGCAAAGGATGACACAATACAAAGAGAAAATTACAAAAGCTGCCCCGCTTCCTTTTAGCCTCCCTCAGGAAGATGAGAAGGCTGCTAAGATGGGTCTCCTCGATTACCCTGTGCTCCAAGCTGCAGATATATTGTTGTACAAGGCGGAAGTCGTCCCCGTCGGTGAGGATCAGGTGCAGCACCTTGAGCTAGCCCAAGACTTAGCTCGCAGGTTTAACAACGAATTTGGCCCACTATTCCCGGAGCCGCGGACCCTTCTGGGCTCCGCCCCCAAAATTCTAGGTTTGGATGGCAAAAAAAAGATGAGCAAGTCGATGAACAACTACATCTCGTTAATGGACAGCCCGGATACAATACGAAAAAAGATACGGAAAGCAGTGACGGATCCCATACCCCTCTTTTCAAAAGGGGTGGTTTTTTCAGAGCAACAACTGGCGGTAACCAACCTGTTAACGATATATTTATGCTTTACCGGAAAGAATAAGGAAGAGGTAGAAGAACATTTTCAGGGCAAGGGCTACCGGGAGTTGAAGGATGAGCTTGCCGAGGTTATTATCGAGAAGCTGAAACCCATACAGGAGAAATGGCGTTCTCTGGAATCTCAGCCGGATGATATATGGGAAGTCCTGAAAAAGGGTGCTGAAAAGTGCAGGAAAATAGCCGGGGAGACGATGAAAGAGGTCAAGGACAGGATGGGCTTGCTTCGATGAATGGTGAAATACCGGGAACCCCGAACGGCGACGTGCCCTCACTTGGTGATATCATGCCGAAGGGCGGAGTAGGCGGAAGCTGCTCAGAGGGCTACAGGGTTAAGCTGGAGATCTTCGAGGGCCCCCTCGACCTCCTCCTGTACCTCATCAGGAGAGACGAGATAGACATATACGACATTCCGATGACGAATATCACCGGACAGTACATGGAATATCTCGACATCATGAGGATGCTCGACCTCGACATCGCCAGCGACTTTCTGGTTATGGCCGCGACGCTGATCTATATTAAGTCACGCATGCTCCTGCCGCCCGAAGAGAGGGAGGAAGAAGAGGAGGAGGAGTACGACCCGCGAATGGACCTCGTCCGTCAGCTTCTGGAGTACAGGAAGTTCAAGGATGTTGCCACACAGCTTCAGGCGATGGAGGAGGAGAGGGAGAAGCTCTTCCGGCGCGCCGAGCAGGACAACCTGCCGAAGGGGGAGCAGCCGGCCCTCGATGTGGGCATATTCGAACTGTTGAGCGCATTCTCCGAGGTACTCAAACGGAGTGATGCCGGCAAGCTAAGGGAAATCGTCGAGGACCGGTTCACAGTATCAGACCGTATCGTCTATATCCTGGGCATGCTCAGGAAATCCGCCGCAATAAAGTTCTACAGCCTTTTTACGGACGCTGCGTCTCGGACGGAGATCGTGGTCACTTTCCTGGCCCTGCTGGAGCTGATGCGCTCGAAGAAGGTCCGGGTCCGTCAGGAACGGGCTTTCGATCCCATCGAAATAATCACGTGCTCCGCATGAACGATATAAAAACGATAATCGAGGCGCTGCTATTCGTCACCGGAGAACCCCTCGCGCCGAAGGACATAGCCGATATCCTCTCGGACGGGGAGCGGGTCAGGACGAGGGATGTCATGAACGCTATAGACGAGCTGAAGGCGGAGTATGCCGGGACTGGTCGAAGCTTCGCCATAGAGAATATCGCCGGCGGATACCGCCTCCATACGCTGCCCAGGTTCGAGCGGTGGATCGCGAAGCTGTTCAAGCAGCCGACAAAATCCCGCCTGTCGCAGCCGTCCCTGGAAACCCTGGCTATCATTGCGTACCGCCAGCCCATAACCAGGGTGGAGATAGAGCGGGTACGCGGCGTGAACGTCGATGGAGTTATCAGGAGCCTTATGGACCGGGGGCTTATAACTATACGCGGGCGCAAGCCGGTTGCCGGCCGCCCCTTCCTTTACCTGACTACCAGAGAGTTCCTCGAGCATTTCGGTCTAAAGGATCTGGGTGAGCTCCCCATGGCGGAGGAGCTTCGAAAGTCCATCACGAGGACGAAGGAGACAACCCTGGAGGTGAATTCAAGTGGCGCTGAAGGATCTACGGACGAAAATCGACCGGCTGGACGAGAAGATAGTTGACCTTATCAACAGAAGGACGGAAATCGCCCTCCGGATCGGTGAGGTTAAAAAGAAGCTCAAGCGGGAGATCTATGCCCCCGACAGGGAGAAGGAGGTTTACCGCAGGATAACGTCCCTGAACAAGGGGCCGCTGCCGGCCGCCGCGCTCAAGGCCATCTTCAGGGAAATAATGTCCGGGGCCATCTCTCTTGAAAAGAGGCTCAAAATTGCCTACCTCGGCCCGCCTGCGTCCTTTACCCACGTTGCTTCCATGCTTAAATTCGGAGCCTCCGTCGAATACGTGCCGGCGGGGAGCATCGCAGACGCTTTCGCATCCGTGGAGAGGGGCCATGCCGATTATGGTGTTGTTCCCATAGAGAACTCCATAGAAGGCGCGGTTAACTACACGCTTGACATGCTCGTTGACTCGAATTTAAAGATCTGCTCCGAAATCATCACCGATATCTCGCATTGCCTTGTGGGATCCGGTACTCTGGACTCTGTAACAAGGATATATTCCAAGGTCGAGGTTTTTGGTCAATGCCGCAGCTGGATCCTGGCTAATTTCCCGAAAGCCGAACTCCTGGAAGTCTCCAGCACAAGCAAGGCCGCCGAGCTCGTGAGGAACGAGCCGTCGAGCGCGGCAATAGCGAGCGAGCTCGCGGCATCCCTTTACGGTGTGAAAATACTGGAGCGGTTCATCGAGGATTCCCCTCATAATATAACGCGATTCCTGGTCGTGGGAAAATCAATACCGAAGAGAACGGGTCACGATAAGACATCGGTCATGATATCGATCAAGGACAGGGTTGGCGGCCTGCACGATGTGCTGGTTCCGTTCAGGGACAATAACATAAACCTTACGAAGATCGAGTCGAGACCGTCCAGGAGGAAAGCATGGGATTACTATTTCTTCGTTGACCTACGGGGCCACTGCCGGGACAGGAAAGTAAAGAAAGCTCTGAACGAGCTGGAGGAGCACTGCGAGTTCGTAAAGCTCCTGGGCTCCTATCCTCAGAGCGAATAAGATAGGAACATAGGAGATAGTTATATGATCGGCAAGCAGATCAGGTTGGAGAGGATCGTGAACAGGGATTCGGCCAGGTCCGTGATTATTCCAATGGATCACGGTATCACTATGGGTCCCATCCCGGGAATCGTAAATATACGGGAATCAATAGCAAAGGTGGTGGACGGGGGAGCCAACGCAATCATTCTGCACAAGGGAATGGTCGGCGCCGGCCACAGGGGAAAGGGAAAGGACGTCGGCCTCATAGTCCACCTGTCCGCCAGCACGGTCCTCGGCCCGGACCCCAATGCCAAGGTCCCGTTATGCACCGTGGAGGAGGCGATTAAGCTGGGAGCCGACGCGGTCTCGGTCCACGTCAACCTGGGAGCCGACACCGAGAGCGCCATGCTCGGAAACCTCGGCAAGGTGGCTGGCGAATGCCGTGTGTGGGGCCTGCCGCTTCTGGCAATGATGTACACGCGGGGCAGGAAAATCGAGAACGAATTCGACGTGCGGTATGTGAAGCACGCCGCCAGGGTCGGCGCGGAGGCGGGGGCAGACGTCGTCAAGGTAGTGTACACGGGCACGCCCGAATCTTTCGCCGAGGTCGTGGAGAGCTGTCCCGTGCCCGTCGTGATAGCAGGCGGGGAGAAGATGGAGACGGACGAGGATATTCTCGATATGGTCGCCGGCTCGCTCGAGGCGGGGGGGAAGGGCGTATCCATAGGGAGGAACGTCTTCCAGCACGACGACCCCATCTATATCATAAAGGCCATCTGCTTGATGGTGCACAAAGGCCTTTCCAAAGAAGAAGCGCTATCTAAGGCCAAAAAATCAAAATAACCAAACACCAAGAAACAAGATGCAAAGAAGATACAAGATGCAAG
>JAVCDC010000122.1 GCA_030765135.1 Candidatus Tritonobacter lacicola
CTTCTGCGATAAAACACTGGATTAAGCATAGGGGGGACCTCTACCGGGAAAAACAGGGTGTTACAGCTCAAATCAGAAGGAAAAATCTGTCCAAATCGGCGATCTTAGATTATTTTGGACAGCACTGGGTTGGACCACAATATCTCCCCGAATCCATTTCCGATTATACTATTACTTCTGTGCTTCCAGCCTCAATTATCAAGGGGAACGATTCGACCACTACCCCTTTCGTTCACATCCCTTAAAATCCAAAAAATCGCCAAGGATGAGGCTAGCTATTAATGCTATCGGAATAACTGATTCGGAAAAAGATAGACCAAGATAGAAGTTAGTAACTCTGAATCCTCTAAAACTCCAAAACATGGCAAACTTGAGGATAGAGACGCCAATGAGAAGCACAATAGCCATACTTCCTCGGCGAGTCCAACTGGTGAGCGATGAGAAGATGCATAATATAAGAAGCCCTGCAATCACCATTACTGAATAACGTAACACATACAATATAGAAACAGGCCGAAGATATAAGACTTTCCAAATGAACAAATTTAATAGGAAAGAAAATGTAACTATTGAAGAAGCCTGCACTATAAGTTGAACGTCTCTTCTTCCAAGAGCAACACGAGGAATTATGTATAGCGCCCCAAGAACAAAAACGCAAATAGAGAATAGTAATATGTGCTGAAAATGATGAGAACCGGAAAGAAAAACATAGAAGGTAATATAGTAAGCTACCAAGAAGAATGGAATAATAAGACTAATTCTAAAGAATATCCTTCTTGCCATGACTTACTTGAGCATTTTGCCTAAACGTGACTTAAAACAACCCGCATAAGCGGGCAGAAAATAGCCGAATCTAGTTCCGATTATCCGGTTGCTTCTGTGCTTCCAGCCTCAATTGTCAAGGGGAAAGATTTGACCCCTTTTTCCCCAAGGAGAAGATACGCAGGTCCAACCCGATTTCCAATCTAGGGGTCCGACACCGATTTTGGACTAGCAACGCTGATGGTTAAATGAAAAGAAGAAAGATGCGACCCCTTACGCATTCCGACCGGGGCATCCCCGGCAGTTCCGAATCTGAAATGGCTGCTTTTTCTTCTGCCGGCATCAGTATAAATCACCATCCATTGCAGAATAGATATTTTTCACACCAGCTTCTTGCATCTCATGCAACAAGGCCAAACGGTTAAAATTTTCCGGTGAACTATAATTTTGTTCATGAACCATGACAATCGCTTTAACGCCGGATTCCTCCTGAACTCTCTTCATATCTTTTGGAAACATGTGTAATGCACCAATGTTTTTTTCCTTCTCTTGTAATGTGTTTCCACCCCAGGGAGCATATTTTAAATTTTTCCAGGTACACCCTTCCATTACCAGGATATCGGCATTTTTAGCCGCTTCTATAAGTCCTTTAGAATGATGACCGTCTCCCCCAAAAGCGATAACCCTTCCATCAGGTTTTGTGGTAAAGCGATAAGCGTACGTATATCTCAAAGAACCGTGAGCATGATACGTTCTAAACGCTTCAACTTTCACATTATCGTCTTCAAAGAAAGGTCCTGGAAATTCAGTATCTGGATCAATTTCTCCTACTGTAGCGGAACTGCCTTCAGGAGTTGCATGCGTAGGCCCTTGAGTCCCCGTCTGTCTATCTACTTGCCAGCCATTCACGATACAATCAATTAAATCTTCTGTTCCCACTGGACCGAAAATAACTTTATCCGTTGTCGATCCATATTTGTAAGGACTTAATATAAAAGAAGGAATACCTACGGTATGGTCTTCATGCAAATGTGTGATAAATAAATATTTGAGATTATTTAGATCGAAAACTTTTATTAAATCTACTCCCTTTTGAGTTATCGCTGAACGGTTCAACGCTCTGTACCATCCCTCTCCACAGTCTATAAAATAGGGATAATCATTAACAATAAGTGCCATTGCGGGACCAAAGCGGTACGTATTTGCAGATGGAAGTCCTGTCCCCATCGTAAGAAGTTTTGAAGATTTATCTTTAGGAGACCGATCTAAAGGGCCTCTATTATAAAAAATTGGCCAGGTCTCGGGCAGCACGAGCGAAGTGACTTTCGCGGGACGAACGAAAGGATCATTCATATAATTTCTTTCAGTAGTTTTCGCTCCTTCTGCTAGATTGTCTGCGTAGTCGTCTGCAATAGAGATTTGTCCAATCCCGAGAAGGCAAAAAACCAAACCGGCATTTAACAGTAAATTTTTATTAGAGTTAAAACGCATACCACATACCCTCCTTTAAATGTTTTTTAAACTAGCTTATTACTCTACAGGAGTTTTAATTTTATAGGGCTCCACCTCAAGAATCGCATTATTAGGATCATCAGGTCCACTAAAAAAGCCTGTTCTTTGTGCGTCATCAAAGGATTCTGGACAACTCAAGCCGGTTTGCTTTGTATAGTTTGATCAGGTATAATCGTCTCCGCTGAGCTTATCGTTAGCTGTTTCTGATAATCGATAAAAAGAAAGGACTACGACAATGAAACCACGCTTCATGCTGAATTCATTATGGGCACTTATCATGATTGCTATTCGCGGCGCGTTACCGGCGCCGGCGAGCCCAGCCCCCGCCGAGGCGACGGACGAGGGAAAGCGCAACGTTCTCTTCATCACCTGTGATCAGCGGATGTATCAGGCGGTCCGGGCGAAGAGATTCCGCCAGCCGGCTCTCGAGCGGCTTGCGGACCGTGGAGTCACCTTCCAGAACCACTACATTGCGTCGGCGGTCTGCACGCCGTCACGCGGTGCGATCTACAGCGGCCTCGCCCCGCAGGTGACGGGAATCCAGGAGGAGATGATGTTCGGCTGGACGCCGAGCCTCCCCACGAACGCTGTCTCCCTCGGGACCGCTATGAAGAGACTCGGTTACGCGACGGCGTACTTCGGCAAATTCGAACTCGACCGGGACATCGTGTTCCCGAAACCAGGGGTGAACTATGCCGACGCGCTCAAGAAGTACGGATTCGACGTATGGCAGCCCTACGGCGAGGTGACAGGCGAGAAGAACCAGGGATACGAGGTGGACGGCGTTATCGGCGCGGAGGGAATAGGTTGGCTGCGCACGAACGCCGAGCGTCTACGAAAGGCGGATCAGCCGTGGTTCCTCGTCCTCTCCTTTATCAACCCACACGACATCTTCTTCGCCGATGTAAACCCTCCCGGCGAGTCCGTGCAGAAGGGCTTGAAGCCGGGGGCGATCGCGCCGATCCCCGCCGACGCCCAGTCCCGCAAGCAGTGGGACTTCCCGATGTGGAGCACACTCGACGAGTCGCTCCGGGCACCCGGGCGGCCAGGCACCCACTGGGAGTTCTACCGGGGGATCGTCAACGTCATGGGAGAGATCCCGACCAAGCGGCCGGACATGTGGCGCGCCTACAATAATTTCTACCTGAACCTCCTCCAGGAGAACGACCGGTGTATTGGACAGGTACTGGACGCGCTCGACGACCTCGATCTGTGGAAGGATACTGTGGTGGTCTTCACTTCCGACCACGGGGAACTCTGCGGCGCGCACGGCGGTCTCCGGAACAAGGGGCCGGTCTCCTACGAGCAGAACGTCCACGTGCCGGCGATCGTAGTCCACCCGGACGTGAAGGGGGGGCAGACCACCCGGGCACTAACAAGCCACATCGATATCCTGCCCACGCTTGTGGGACTGACCGGTGCCCCCCAGGATGCCGTGGCCGAGATTACGAAGGGGCTCCCGGGCCGGGACTTCTCCACCGTCCTGGCGAGTCCGTCGAGCGCCCCGCTCGACGCGGTGCGTCCAGGCATCCTCTTCAACTACGTGGGGCTCTCCACCGTGGAC
>JAVCDC010000010.1 GCA_030765135.1 Candidatus Tritonobacter lacicola
TCTCCATCTCCTTGAGTTCTATGCCGAGGGCGCCGCAGACGGCGATGGCGGTCTCCTCGAAGCCCTTCGCGGTTGTCTTCAAGGTGCATCCCGGGTAATAAGGGATTGTTTTCATCATCCCGTGAACTTCCTGAGATTGCTGACGACGGCTATCTGGGGGAGCTTGCCCGCGTCGATGCTGGATATATCGACGTGGTCGATGTTCTTTCTCAGGCGGATGAGGCGCAGGGCCTCCATGACTTTGGCGAGATCGACGCCCTTCGGGCACCTGGCCATGCATGTCATGCACGAGGCGCAGAGCCAGATCGTTCTGGAGTTCAGAACTTCCTCGTCGCTGCCCAGCTGCGCGAGCCTGATCACCTGGCTGGGAAGGATGTCCATCTCGGAGACAACCGGACACCCGGCGGAGCACTTGCCGCACTGGTAGCAAGCCAGGAGGTTCTGGCCGCTTATCTCCGCTACTTTCCGGACAAAATCGCTCCTCAGCGTGTCTCTGGAGAGTCTTCTTCTCATGGTTCCTCCGGGATCTGAACCCGGCCGCGCGTTCGGGTGTTATGATGCATCAACCGGCGCTGTTTTTACGCCGCCGGCAGAGATCATTATCGTCAACGATCAGACGTAAGATCGTGGGAGAAGGAGCTTGCCGGTCTTTATCTTTCCCCCAGGGGGATATACTTCATGGCTTCGGGGCCCTCGTACAGCGCCCTGGGCCTGAACATCTTGCCTTCGGGGAGGTACTCCAGTATCCGGGCGACCCAGCCGGCGGTCCTGCTGACGGCGAATAGCGCGGTGAACATCCTTGTCTCGATGCCCAGGGCGTTATAGACGCAGCCGGAATAGAAGTCCACGTTGGGCAGTATTCCTTTTTTTCCGTAGACGGCGATTACTTCCTTCTCCAAGACCTTTGCCACCTCGTGGATCTTATGCGTTTTCTCTCCCCGGGTGATATCTTCGGATATCCGGGCCAGTATGCGCGCCCTCGGGTCATACGCTTTGTACACGCGGTGGCCGAAGCCCATGATTTTCTGTTTTTTGGCGATCGCGTTTTTCACGTACTCCACGGCTTTGTCCGGTGTTCCGATCTCCATCAGCATGTTGACCACCCGCTCGTTCGCCCCTCCGTGGATGGTGCCTTTGAGCGCGGCTATTCCGCCCGATACCGCCGAGTACATGTCGCTCATGGTCGAGGCTATGACCATCGCGGTGAAGGTGGAGGCGTTCATCCCGTGGTCGGCGTGTAGTATGAGGGATATGTCCATTATCCTCGCCATCTTGTCGTCGGGCATTTTTCCCAGGAGCATGTAGAGGAAGTTCGCGGCGTGCGTTAGCCCGGGCCGGGGCTCCACGGGCTCCTCGCCCTTTCTGAGCCTGGCTATTGCCGCGGCTATCGTGGCGCTCCTGCTGATAATCTTAATCCCCGCTTCGGTGGTGCCCTCGATGCTCATGTTGTCTCCCTCCGGGTCCATGCACCCGAGGGCGCTGATTCCGACCCGCATCGCCGCCATGGGGTGGGTCTCGCGAGGGAGCTTCTTCAGAATCTCGATGACTGCCGCCGGCACGCTGCGGCACGCAACCAGCCGCTCCTTGAAGGCATCGAGCTCCCCGGCTTTCGGGAGCTTTCCGAAGATAAGGAAGTACGCCGTTTCCTCGTACGTCGATTTTTCGGCCAGCTCTTCAATCGGTATGCCTCTGTAGATCAACTTCCCCTTGGCACCGTCTATGTAGCCGATGCTGCTCTTGCAAGCGATAACACCGCCAAGACCTTTTGCGAACTCGACGTTTCCCCCTGTTTTAATCTCTACCATCTTGGAACTTCCTCTTGTTATTTATGCAGGTAACCGGCCCGGGAGACCGGGATTGCGCCTGCCCGGGGCCCGGTTGCGTGAAATGGGCCTAAAGCTTGGAATCGAGCCACTCCTTTAATTTTGGCTTCGGCAGGGCTCCCACCACCTGGTCTGCAACCTTGCCGTCTTTGAAAAGTATGAGTGTCGGGATTCCCTGAACACCGTACTTTATTGCCGTCTCCCTGTTTTTGTCCACGTCGAGCTTGGCGATTGTCAACCGGCCTTCGTATTCGGGAGCCAGCTCCTCCAGGAGTGGCCCTATGAGGCGGCATGGCCCGCACCAGTCGGCCCCGAAATCAACCAGTACCGGTGTGGCGGCCTTAATGACCTTTTCCTCGAAATCGCTGTCGGTTACATGGATTAGATTCATCTCTTCCTCCTAATTTTTGTTCTGCACAGGTTATCACCTGTTTTATCGGTTATCAACGCAAAAAGTTTTATCGCGTCCGGCCCCGCCTCTTCTTGACCCCAGGAGGGATGGAGGAGCGACTTTTTTTAAACAGGGGGCCTGTAACCGGCAGCATTATTTAAGACCTGCTCAGGTATTTGCCTGTTCGCGTGTCGACACGTATTGAATCCCCCTCGTTGATGAAAAGGGGGACCTGTATCTCGTATCCGGTTTCCAGTTTTGCGGCCTTCATGACGTTTGTCACTGTATCCCCCTTGACTCCGGGAACCGTCTCCGTCACCTTCAGTGATACCGAGGCCGGAAGCTGGGCGGATATGGGATTACCCTCGTAGAGCTCGATGTCCGCCTCGCCCCCTTCCGGGAGGAAGTTTATCAGTTCCTCTATTACGCTCAGGGGAACGATCTTCTCCTCGTAGTTCTCTATGTCCATGAAATGGCAGATATCTCCTGCCCTGTAGAGGTACTGCATCTTTTTGGTAAGTATCTTCACGAATTCCACGTTCTCGTTCGAGCGGAACCGCCTATTGACGGATTTCCCCGTCCTGATGTTGCGCAAGGTAGCCTGAATGTATCCCCTTCCCTTGCCGGGCGTAACGTGCTGGCGGTCTAGGACGACGAACACGTCGCCGTTGATCAGAAGCGCGTTTCCCTTCCTGATATCAATGGCCGGCATGGTATTACCTCCTGTTTGCAGGGGCCATATCATAGTATAATTGATTTGGGTTAAGCGATGAA